>JAFGSH010000124.1 GCA_016934695.1 Deltaproteobacteria bacterium | reverse complement strand
GGGATTTTCGTACGAAAGTCCGATTCGACCCCTTCTTGTCATTCCCGGGAAAAGGGAAACCCGGTATTTTCATCCTGCCGCGGGAATGACAAGTTTACACGAGATCGTAGAGATTCAGATCAGGGTCAGCGCCTTCGACATCCCGGTCAGAACCTCGCAGCCGTCCTCCTGCACCAGCACCATGTCTTCGATCCTGATCCCCCACAGCCCCGGGATGTAAACACCGGGTTCTACCGTGATCACCATTCCCGCTTCGAGTATGCGTTCCGACCCCGCGGCCAGCCTGGGGGCTTCATGGACATCGAGACCGACGCCGTGGCCCGTACCGTGGGAAAAATAGGCGCCCATCCCCCTGTCTTCGATGCATCCCCGGGCGACCCGGTCCACTTCGCTGCAGGGCACGCCCGCTCTGACCGCATCCAATGCCCGGTCGTGGGCCTCCTTGACGAGGCCGTAAACCTCCCGCTGCCTGTCTCCCGCCTCTCCGATAAAGGACGTCCAGGTCTCGTCGGAGTGGTATCCCTCATGGACGGCGCCGAAGTCGATCACCAGGGCATCTCCCCTCTCGATCCTGCGATCCTGCGGCGTGGCATGGGGCAAAGCGGAATTGGCGCCCGAAGCGACGATAGAGGGAAAGGAGACGCCTTCCGCCCCCCCCTGCCTCATCCTGTATTCGAGTTCCAGGGCAAGCTCGCGCTCGCTGACACCCGGCTCGATCCGGTCCCGTACGGCCAGGAGCGCCTCCCGGGCGATCGCGGCGGCCCTTCTCATCTTCGCGATCTCTCCTTCATCCTTTATGATTCTGATATCGCTTATTTTCTCCGAAAGCGGTTTCAGGACGATACCCGCGAGACCGCCGTCGTTCAGTTTGTCGAACAGATCCACCGTCATGACCGCCGACTCGAATCCCACGGTTTCGATTCCGTCTTTCGCAAGAACCGAGCGGATCGCCTCGACCCTGTCCCGGCACTCCAGAATCTCCGGACCGGCAACCTCTCCCTTCGCCTGGGTGGTGAAGCGCCCGTCGACAACCAGGACGGCGCCGCGCCCTGTCAGGAAGAGCACGGCCTCGTCTCCCGTAAAGCCCGTCAGGTAGCGGATATTCTTTTGACCCAGCAACAAAAGGGCGTCGACGCCGAATTCGGCAAACCGCGCAGACAGATTCGACCTGCGTCTTTCGAATATCGACCCGTCAGGCGGCATATCCCTTGATCCTGTCCAGGTTCCTCAGCCACCGCTCCAGTTCTTCGATCACCGCGGCACGCCGCTGAGGGAAACCGTCTCCCTGCCGCTCGCCGATCATGATCCGCACTTCGGATAGCCTGGCCGCGGCCTTGCCGTCTGCCGGGTCTTTCCGGACCATCTGTTCGAGAACGTCGGAGGCCATTTCCAGGTGGCCCTGCCGGATATAGAGTTCGGCCAGGGTCATCGTATAAAAATCCGGCCCGATCTGCGACAGCGGGGCCGCCGTATCGAGGGCTTCGGGGACGACGGGCCCTTGATGTTCCCTTAGGGCGAGGTCGTCGATTTCGTCCGAGATAACCGCTGCCAGGGGGGACTCGGGATTCAGGGCAAGGGCCCTCCGGTAGCACCTCAGGGCCTCCCCTGTAAAGCCCGCCTGATGGAAGGCCTTGGCCGTTTTGAAAAAACCGTCCGAGAGAAGATCGACCCACCGATCGAGACCGTCAAGGATCGCCTCCGCCTTTTCCGGATCGTCCAGGCCGATCCAGGCGCGGCATAGCATGAGATCGGACTCGGCATCCACCGGAAAGCCCGGGGAGCGCCGGGCCGCCAGATCGAGAACCGCCTGATATCGCTTCTCGCCAAGCATGGCCTCCGCCTGGGAAAAAAACGCCTCTCTTTCCTCGAAATCTTTAGGATTCATAAGGGTTTTTCCTTATAATAGCCATCGGGCGGAACGCTAACACAGCCTTCAGGAACGTGTCAAGAAGGAAATGCTTGATTCCAAATAGAAGGAAACGATCTTTTTGTCCGCCATGAAGGATGACCTCGTAAGAAGTCCGTCTCCCCTCCTTTGAGGGGAGGGGATTAAGCGATGGTGAACAAAAGGTTAACAAATTCCGTTTGGTTCACCCCCACCCAGGCCCTCCCCCATCGAGGGGGAGGGTTACAGGGAAGGTTGATGAAAGCCTGAACGATGCGTGATGGATATCAAGAAACGATAGGAATTCGATAAAAAAAGCCGGCGCGATGCCGGCTTTTTTAAATCACTGTCTCGGTTTACCGTTAAAACACATAGGGCGAGTCTCCCAGTTTGCAGGGGGTGACATCCCCCGCCTCGGCGGGCAGACGAAAAATGACCTCACCTCGCGTTTCGGTTCCCTGAACGAAAGTGCTTGCGCGGATTCTGGTCAGCGTCCAGATTGCTCTTTGTTTTAGGTAAATCAGCTTGAAATCGGCCACACCGTTTTCATCGGTCGTGACTGTTGCCGGGACGACGCCACCATCCGAATTAACTGGCGTCAGCATGCCATCAACTGTTCCCGGGGCAGTCGCCAAGGTTCCGTCGGCGTAAAAGGTTCTGGTGCCGTCCTCACCGGGATCACGGTATACGTTTTCGTTTATGTCTTCGTTAAAAAAGGTACCCTGTCTTGGAATAACTGTATCATCATCGGGGTCCCATGCGCACGCCGTTCCTGTGCTCCAGGCTATCGGCCAAGCGCTCAGACTGACCACCTTATTCGGAACAGGATTGCCGTCGATATCGGAGACCAGAACGGACATCGGCAAGGCGTATGTTGCCTGATTGAGCGATTCAATGACGGGAGCCCGGCCGAAGGCGACTGATGCCGCTTCCCCCCCAATAATGATTGCCCTATCGTCTCCGGAAGGCGCAATCCCAGTTCGCACAGCCGTACCGACGACCGCTGCGCGGATTTGAACGCCTCCCGCATCGGACGGCAACGACCCGGAAGTGAATGTGGCCTGTGCTTGTCCCAGGCTGAGGGATTCTGTCGTCGTCGATGTGGTCAGCACCACAACAGGCGAAACGGTTTCACCCCCGCTGGTTGGATTCACGATCGAGAAAGCGACCGGTGCATCGCCTTTGGGGATACCGTTTGCATCATATACCGTAGCGATCAACGACGAGGAACCGGTTGTCGTGCCCACGCTACGGGGCACCACGGTGGGTGACGCCTGAAGGGTGATTTTGTCCGCGGCTGCTCCCGAAGTCATCGCCACCCTGAGCGTGTCACTGGTGGCCGGGTCGCCCTGATCGTAGACCTGCACGTTGGCGATCCCGGCTTGCGCTGTTCTAAGAGTGGCAGATGCCTTGCCGCCAGCGACGGCCACCGTTATCACCGAAGAAGTGAAATCCCATACACCTATCGTTGAGGCAAAGACCACACTGGCTATGGAGGCGGGTGCATTTACGCGCACCTCCAGCGTATCGCCAATGTTCATGGCCGTCGTGGTTTCATTGGCGATGACGAAACCGTTCAGC
>JAFGSH010000123.1 GCA_016934695.1 Deltaproteobacteria bacterium | reverse complement strand
GCGAAGTGTTCGAAGGAGCGGTCGTAGGTGCGCTCAGCGTCCCGGTCGAAGCAGCAGGCGGGGAGCTCGCGCATCCTCAAATGATATCGCAGGCAGTCGCAGCAGGTCCCCTTGCGGCGGCACGGTTCGTAAGTGCAGTTGCACAGCTCCAGATTCTTTTCCTTCTTGCATTCCATCATATTTCCGGTTCCTGTCCGTTATCCTTTTTCACCATCTCGTACAGTTGATCGGCGTGGTACGAGCTCCTCACGAGGGGACCGCTGACGACGGCTGAAAAACCCATGTCAAGGGCGGCCGCTCGCCATTCATCAAACTCGTCCGGGTGTACGAAGCGCTTGACCGGAAGGTGCTCGCGGGAGGGCTGGAGATACTGTCCCACCGTCAGGATATCGCATCCCGCCCTTGCCAGATCCCGTAGCGCCTGTTCGATCTCCTCCGATGTTTCTCCGAGGCCCAGCATGATCCCCGATTTCAGAGGGATGCCGGGCGTCTCCTTCTTGATGCGCTCCAGGACCTCGAGAGAGCGCGGGTATGATGCTTCGGGCCGCGCCGAGGGGTAGAGGCGCGGCACTGTTTCGATATTGTGGTTCAGGACGTCGGGGCGGGCTCTGGTGACGACGGCCAGCGCCTGCGGATCTCCGAGAAAATCGGGTATCAACACCTCCACGCGGGCCGTCGGAATCTCCTGATGTATCTTTCGGATCGTATCGGCAAAGAGGGGTGCGCCCCCGTCCGGAAGATCGTCCCTCGTGACGGAGGTGACGACGACGTAACCGAGGCCCATCTCCTGTGCCGTGCCGGCGACGCGCGAGGGCTCTTCGGGATCGGGCGGGTCGGGCGTCCCGCGGGAGATCGCGCAGAAACGGCAATTCCGGGTGCAGACGGGACCCATGATGAGAAAGGTTGCCGTTCCCCGCGAGAAGCACTCACCGATATTGGGACAGAGGGCCTCCTCGCAGACGGTGTGCAAGCGGTTTTTTCTGAGAAGTCCTCTGACCGGCTGGGCCGCGCCCCCGCGGGGAAGATTTTTCCTGAGCCAGCGGGGCTTCCGCATCTGCGTTTGTGTTTGACGATTCATGGAATTATCCCGCGAGGCGGGGGTTTCTGGCTGCAGCGGTCTCGTCCAGCCTGCGCAGCTTGGGACGGCCGGGGGCCTTTCTCAACAGTTCCGGGTCCTCGGCTGCGATCATCCTGATCGCCTCGATGAAACGGTCGATATCCTCCTTCGACTCCGTCTCGGTGGGCTCGATCATCATGGCGCCGTGGACCACGAGCGGGAAGTAGACCGTCGGCGGGTGAAAGCCGTAGTCCATGAGGCGCTTCGCCATATCCAGCGTCGTGATCTTGTTGCCTTCCTGGAACTTGTCGGAGAAGACACATTCGTGCATACACACCCTGTCATAAGGTAGATGCAACGATTCTTTAAGGTTTTCCTTTATGTAATTCGCATTGAGGACGGCGAATTGACTGGCCTGCTTCAGCCCCTCGCTTCCCATACTCATGATGTAACAGAAGGCCTTGATCATCACGCCGACGTTGCCGTGGAAGGCGTGGAGCCTGCCGATCGATTCAGGGAAATCCTCGGAAAGTTCATACATCCCCCTGCGGTGTATCACCCGGGGAACGGGGAGAAACGGCGCCAGGAATTCCTTGACACATACCGGTCCCGAACCGGGTCCTCCTCCCCCATGGGGGGTCGAGAAGGTCTTGTGGAGGTTCAGGTGCATCACGTCGAATCCGATCCTGCCCATCTGAACGATTCCCATGACGGCATTCATGTTCGCACCGTCACCATACACCAGGCCTCCCCTTGCGTGGACGATCCCGGCTATCTCACGGATATTTTCTTCGAAGAGTCCCAAGGTATTCGGATTGGTTATCATGATCCCCGCCGTCTCTTCGTCCATGACAGCGGCGACGGTTTCGGGAGATACGACTCCGGCTTCGTTCGACGGCACGGCGACGGAGGAGAAGCCACAGAGGGCCGCACTCGCGGGGTTGGTTCCGTGCGCCGTATCAGGCACGATGATCTTTGAACGGTGCGATCTCCTCGCAGTGTGATAGGCATGTATGAGGAGCATCCCGGCCAGTTCGCCGTGCGCCCCCGCAGCGGGTTGAAGCGTGACGGCGTCCATCCCTGTTATCTCGGCGAGATATCGCTCGAGCCGGTACATCAGTTTGAGGGCTCCCTGCGACAGTTCGACCGGGAGGAGGGGATGGCCTTTGGCGAACCCGCAGAGAGCCGCCTGCTTTTCATTGATCTTGGGGTTGTACTTCATCGTGCATGAACCGAGGGGGTACATCCCCGTATCGACACCGAAATTCCACTGGGAGAGACGCGTATAGTGCCGCACGACATCCACTTCGGAGAGATCGGGCATATCGGGGCCGTCCCCCGTAAAGGTCTCGTCGAGAGGGGAGGGGACAACATCCCGACGGGGCATGGAAAATCCACTTCTTCCCTTTTTCCCCTTTTCCCAGAGGAGCGGCTCGTTGAGTATGAGACCGGAGGCTCCTTGCGGCTCTTTCATGATCTCACCTCCCGGATCAGGGTGTCCATATCCTCCCTGCCCATCGTCTCCGTCACGCACAGGAGGGTATGATCGGCAAGCTCCGGATACCAGCGGGCGAGCGGAACCCCCGCCACGATATTCTTCTTAAGTAATTTCGAATAGGTATCATTCAATCCATTCGGAAATTCGACGACAAATTCGTTGAAAGTCGTGCTGTCAAAAGGAATCGCGCATCCCGCCCCTTCGAGCCCCCGCTTGAGATATTCCGCCTTGTCATAGTTGAGGGAGGCCAGCTCGCGGATCCCCGTCCCTCCCACGGACGCCAGGTACATGGCCGATGCCAAGGCGCAGAGACTGCTGTTCGTGCAGATATTGGAGTTTGCCTTCTCACGGCGTATGTGTTGCTCGCGCGTTGCGAGCGTCAGGACGAAACCGGGTCTGCCATCCCGGTCGAGGGTCTTTCCCACGAGACGCCCCGGCATGCTCCGCACGTGCTTCATTCGGCAGGCAAACATCCCCAGCCCTGGTCCCCCGAAAGAGGAGGGAATGCCGAGGCTCTGACCCTCTCCGCAGACGATATCCGACCCCTGACTCCCGGGGTTTTTGAAGAGGCCGTAGGCCAGCGGTTCCGTGAAGGATACGACGGAGAGGGCCCCCGCCTCGTGTACGGCTTTACCAATTGCCTGGAGGTCTTCGATGCAACCGAAGAAGTTAGGGGACTGGATTGCAGCGGCGGCGAGATCGTCCAGGCCGGTAAGGGCCGAGATATCGGTCCGGCCATCTTCAAGGGAGGGGAGCTCGATGATTTCATACCCCTCCGGTCTCAGGTATGTCCGCACAACTGCGCGGTAGTGCGGATGTATCAGGCGCGACAGGGCGACCCGCCTCCGCTTTGTGATGCGGATGGCCATCAGAAGGGCCTCGGCCAGAGAGGACGCGCCGTCGTACATCGAGGCGTTCGCCACCTCCATGCCGAGCAGCCGGGCGGTCAGGGTCTGGTATTCGTATATTCCCTGAAGGGTCCCCTGGCTGATCTCCGGCTGGTAGGGGGTGTAAGCCGTTGAAAACTCGGACCTGCCGAGAAGGTAGGAAACCGACTCGGGGATATAATGGTCGTAGCTTCCCGCTCCCATGAAGACCTTGTACGCCGGAGAGACCGCCATCGTTTCGGCAAGGCCCTCCAAGAGGGTGTTCAGTTCCCACTCCGTCAGTGCATCCGGCAGGTCCAGAGCGCTTTTCATCCTGCAATCCGGCGGAATCACCGAAAAGAGGTCGTCGATATTCTCTGCGCCTACCGAACGCAGCATAGAGGCGATGTCTTCTTCGGTATGAGGAAGGTAGCGCATCTATTCGGCTCCTTTCAACATCTCCATATATTCGGTACTGGTCATGAGGGTGTGTATCTCATCCGGATCGTCCGGCTCTATCTCGATCATCCACCCGCTGTTGTAAGGCTCCTGGTTGATGAGCTCCGGTGCGTCTGAAAGGGCGTCGTTCACCGCCACGATCCTTCCCCCGACCGGCATGTATATCTCCGAGACGGCCTTTACCGATTCCAGCGTGCCGAATTCCTCCCCCTTCTCGAAGGTGTCTCCTATTTCAGGGAGCTCCACGAAGACGATGTCTCCCAGTTGGTCCTGAGCGTAGTCGTTGACCCCTACGACCACCGTTTCTTCTTCATCCCTGGCCCATTCGTGCGACTCCGCATAGAGTACATCGTCCGGTAAGAATAACTCTTCGATCTCCTTCATACTCTTTCCCCTCCTCATATGTGGTGGTCATGCGGGAAACTCCCGTTTTTCTTCACGCATGCAACTGTTTCTTACGGGCAGGCAAAGTCGCACGCAAAGGGTGCGATCTCTGACGTTACAACATATCCTTGATTGCCCTGCGTGCGGTGCGGTCGGGACGAATGTCGTCCGTGATGAGAACTGGTATGGTCCGTCTCCCATCCTTGAGCTCGACGGCATCCCCGCAGGCCAGTTTCTTCGTCACCTTCACGAATCCGCAGGAGAGCCCTTGTGGACGAAACCCTTCCGGTTTGTCCGGGCTGGTGATGCTGTATATCCTGCCGTCAACCCTCCCTATGCCCATATCCGTCACACAGGTCAGAACCGTACCTATTGGGGTACCATCCACATCGGTTACCGCCGTCGAATCCCCGGGAGAGACCTTTCGGAGGTCGAACCCCGCAAAGGGGTACGTATACTCAAAATCCGGTCTCTTTTCAAGGGCCGTATCTCCGATAAATCTTTTAGTAAAGGTTCTGTCATCCCTGAAGGGGAGCGCAAATTCCCAGGGATTATTGAGAAAGAGCCAAGGGCCGATGTCCTGATGAGAGAGGGGGAGGAGCGCGCCCGCCCTCAGGGAGTCACGGGCGGCAAGACCGCAGGCCGTGAGACCAAAATCGGCGCCCGCCTCCATGGCCATCTTCCATGTATGTTCGATGCGGGATGAGTCCATGAAAAGCTCAAAACCGAACTCGCCGGTATAGCCGGTCCTCGACAGCATGACGGGGGTGTCGTCCGAGAGACGCACGGTATCCGCAAGGGGGGATCTCTCATCAAAGAACCCCTTGAAACTGAAATAGATCATGCGGTCTAAGACCTCCTCCGGGTCTCTGAGCATCCTCGCGAGAATCTTGGCGGAGAGGGGACCCTGGATATCCAGCTTCCCCATCCCGTCGGTGAGGTCGCGAATCTCGACATCCGGTGTGCCGGCCTGGTTTCTCAGATGCCTAGACACACCGCTCCCCATCCCGGCGTTTACAACGATCATATACGCACCTGGTGATACCTGAGCAACAACGGCATCGTCGATGACGTGGCCCTGATCGTTCAGGAAGAGGCCGTAGACGCACCTTCCCGGTACCAGCGGCGTTTTGTCCTTTCCGATGCAGGCGTCCAGGTCTTTGGTAAAACAGAGTTGGAGAAGCGCCAGCGCTCCGTCCCCCTCGACCATGATAACCGCCATGTGGCTCGTGTCGAACATCCCGGCCCCGGTCAGGACCGCGAGATGTTCCCTCTTTGCCCCCGAAGGGTACCACAACGGCATCTCGTACCCGCCGAACAGGGCCATATGGGCGCCTTCTTCCAGGTGCCAATGATGCAAGGGTGTCCTCTTCACGTCGTGTCCGTTAATGGTTCATCCCCCCCTTTTTGTAAGGATCGGTCTGCGATCTAAGCCGTTGGACCTTTCTTTACCACCGTATCCCTCAGCCAGTTCACATCGTCCCTGTCTGGATAATCAAGATTATAGTGAAGACCCCTGCTCTCCTTTCTGAGGCGCGAACATTCGATGATGATGCTGGCCACCGTGGCGATGTTGCGCAGCTCAAGCAGGTTGGTCGTTATGGTAAAATTATGGTAGTATTCTTCTATCTCCCCCATGATCATGTCGATCCGCCGTTTCGCGCGTTCCAGTCTCTTGTTGGATCTCACGATCCCTACATAGTTCCACATGCACATCCGAATCTCTTCCCAGTTGTTCGAGACGACAATGGATTCATCGCTCTCGGTCGCACCTTTGGGGTCCCATGGGGGGATGGAGATGGTGTCATCCTCCGCCGTCGGCAGGAGTTCCTGGGCTCGCTTGAAGGACCGATGGGCGAAGACGACGGATTCCAGGAGGGAGTTGCTCGCGAGGCGATTGGCCCCGTGGAGACCGGTACACGCAACTTCTCCGGATGCGAAGAGCCCTTCGATGGTAGTCTCGCCGAAGGGATTGACCAAGACCCCCCCGCACTGATAGTGGGCTGCGGGGACGACCGGTATGGGATCGACGGCCATGTCGATGCCGAACTCGAGACACCGGCCATAGATGTAAGGGAACCTCTCCATGAGGAACTCCCTGTCTCTGTGAGTGATGTCGAGATGGACATATTCATCGCCGGATTTTTTCAGTTCGGTGTCTATAGCCTGGGCGACGACATCCCGCGGGGCCAGCGACTTCATCGGGTGATACTTCTCCATGAATGTGAAACCGTCTTTGAGCCGCAGCACACCCCCTTCGCCCCGGACCGCCTCGCTTATGAGAAATGATTTCGCCTCGGGATGATAGAGGCAGGTGGGGTGGAACTGTATGAATCCCATATTGGCGATCTCGGCCCCGGCCCGGTAGGCCATGGCGACCCCGTCCCCGGTGGCTATGTCGGGGTTTGTGGTGATCAGGTAGACCTTCCCCGATCCTCCCGTGGCGAGCATGATGAATTTTGCCCGGAAGGTGTGGACGACATCTCTGTCGACATCGAAGACGTAAGCCCCCAGACAGCGGTCTCGCACCTCTTCGTCATCGATCAGGTCCGACCTGCGGATGAGGTCTATGGCAAAAAAATTTTCGTAGATCGTGATGTTCTTCTTGGAGGTCGCCTTTTCGATCAGTGCCCGCTCCACCTCCCGTCCGGTGAGATCACCGGCGTGAAGAACCCTCCTGCGGCTGTGTCCCCCCTCCCGCCCGAGGTCATAGGCGTTCTCTTGGCTGTTTTTCGTCTTTGTGAACTGAACGCCCCATTCGATAAGTTCCCTGATCCTCTCAGGACCCTCCGTTACGACGAATCGTACCACGTCCTCCTTGCACAGGCCCGCTCCACTCTTCAGCGTGTCCTGGATATGTGACTCAAAACTGTCGTCGTTGTCGATGACGGCGGCGATTCCCCCCTGGGCGTAATTGGTATTCGATTCCACCTTGTTCTTCTTCGTGACGACGGCAACACTCCCCAGATCCGCGACTTTTATGGCAAATGAAAGACCCGCGATACCGCTGCCCAGAACCAGAAAATCGTATGCCTTCTCCATCTGTGGAATCCCTGTTTTGTGTTTACAAACAACCGCCTTTCCTATATACCCCTTCCATGCCAACTTTCAAGTTGAAAGTTTGGATTAATCCATGGGATACGTATATTTGAGGTGAAATACTCATATGCTCGTATTGGGTATAGAATCATCGTGTGACGAGACCGCGGCTGCGGTCGTTCGGGGTGGCTCTGAGGCGCTCTCCAATGTCATCGCGTCCCAGATAGATATTCATGGCAGGTACGGGGGTGTCGTCCCCGAGATCGCCTCCCGGAAGCATATGGAGGTGATTATCCCGGTAATACGGGAGACACTGGACGACGCAGGCGTATCAATGGCCGATATCGAAGGGATCGCCGTAACGAGAGGTCCCGGCCTGGTGGGATCCCTCCTTGTCGGTCTCTCGGTCGCCAAGGCGATGGCCTGCGCCGGAGGCATCCCCTTTGTAGGGGTGAATCATATAGAGGGGCATATTGCCGCCATATTCCTTTCCGACAGGACCCCTGATTTCCCCTTTATCGCCTTGGTGGTCTCAGGGGGGCATACCCACATCTACCGCGTCGAGGGGTTCGGTGACGTTCGGATACTGGGGCAAACGAGGGATGATGCGGCGGGGGAGGCGTTCGATAAGGCGGCCCGGATGCTGGATCTCGGGTATCCCGGAGGGGTGGTTATAGACCGCCTGGCGAAGGAGGGGGACCCCGCTGCCATACCCTTCCCGCGTGCGATGAAGGGGAGTATCGACTTCAGTTTCAGCGGGCTGAAGACCTCCCTTCTGGGCTACCTGAAGGGGAGGGGGGCGCCCCCATCCGCCGGCGAGATGTCCGATATCGTGGCAAGCTACCAGGAGGCCATTGTGGATGTCCTCATCGAAAAGACCGTGAGGGCGGCCGTAGATGCCTCCATTCCGCGGGTCGTGGTATGCGGCGGGGTGGCATCGAACAGCCGGTTGCGCGAACGTTTTTCGGAAGAGGGCGAACAAGCGGGAATTGAGGTATTCGTTCCTCCGCCGGTTCTCTGCACTGATAACGCGGCGATGATCGCCGTCGTCGGCAACCACCTCCTGGGCGCCGGCAGGAAGGACGACCTTGCCCTCAACGCGGTATCCCGGTGGCCGCTTGATTAATCCTTTTGATGCACATTATCTCGATATGTTACTCATCTTCTTTCAATAGAAGCTTTAATAGATATCCCCCTGGGATGAAAAGATGGAATCCCCGCTCAGGATCCTCAGAAAACACCGGATACACCCGGCAAAACGCCTGGGGCAGTCCTTTCTCGTGGACAACAACATCACCGCCCGGATGGTCGATTTTTCTGGAATAGATGAGAGCGACACCGTGCTCGAGATCGGGGCCGGTCTGGGCGTCATGACGGCGATGATTGCGTCCAGAGCGGAAAAGGTCATAGCCATCGAGATCGACCCAAAGCTGGTGGAGGTTCTGGGGAGCGAGCTTGGCGGGGTATCCAACGTCGAGATACTTCACATTGATGTCCTCCGGTATGATTTTTCCTCTCCCCTCCGGGGCGGTGGACGGATACGGGTCGTCGGGAACATCCCCTATAACGTCTCTTCGCAGATCCTTTTTCGTCTGATCGAATTCAGAGAACACATCTTCTCGGCGACGTTGATGCTGCAGAGAGAGGTTGCGGAACGGATCACGGCCCCTCCCGGGACAAAGCAGTACGGGATCCTCTCCGTCGTCGTCTCCATGTATGCGGTATCTGAGCGAGTGATGGCGGTTCCGGCCACCTGTTTCTACCCCGTACCGAAGGTGGGTTCAGCCGTCTTGCAGATGGAGATGCGCAAGGAGCCTCTCTATCCCTTGGGGCGTCATGATGTGTTCATTGAAACGGTGAAGGCGGCATTCTCGCAGAGGAGGAAGACCCTTTTCAACAATCTGAAGGGGATGACGAGCCTGCGCGCGAGGGGTGTGGATCTTCTCTCCCTCCTTGTCGAAGCGGGGATAGACGGCAGGAGGAGGGGAGAGACATTGACGCTGGAGGAGTTCGGCAGGCTGTCGACGGTCATCGCACGGATGACCGCGTCATGATGGTAGTGCCTGCCGTGCGTCGTTGCCGTTCGTACCCCTCAGTGTTCCAGTTGTGCGACTTGCGGCCGCCTCTTCGATGCTCCGATGTAGAGAAGCGTCGCGTCCACCCTGTTTCTGGACCCCAATTTTTCGAAGATGTTCCGTATATGGGTCTTCACCGTCTTGGTGCTGATGAAGAGGCGTTCCGCTATCTCGTCGTTTTTCAGGCTCATGGAGACAAGTTCCAGGAGTTCCATCTCCCTCTTTGTGAGAAGGGCCAGGCGGTCGGTCTCCTCGTGAGAGGGCGATCTGAGCTTCCCCTCGGCTTGAGCGTAGTAATGAGAAAACTCCTCAAACACCCTGTTGACGAGATTCGCGTCCATCCATACCTGTCCCTGCGCAACGACCCGCACGCATTTGATGATGAAATCCGATGAGATATCCCCCTTGACGAAGAATCCCTTGATTCCCTGCTCCACCATGCGGAATATCTCTTCTTCGACATACCGCTCTCCCATGACGACGACCCTGGTCTCGGGGAGATTCTCCTTCAGCTTTACGAGCGTTCCCATGTCCGAAGCAACTACTTCTTTAAGTATATTGAAGCTGACAAGGATCAGGTCGATCCGCTCCCGGACCCCGAGGACGAAAGCCTTGGCGCTGTCGATATCCCCGCGTACATCGACGACCCGGATATCGGCGGCGGCGGCGATCGTCTTTTTCAGACTGTCGACGAAGGTGGTGTCCCCGTCAAAGATGACGATCCGTATCGTATCTCTTGCACTGTTTTCCATAAGAACCTCCTCAATTACCCGATACACTGTCCCGCATTCCCGCCTCCTCGTTGCGGTGCGACACCTCTTCGAAGATCCGGGCGATAAACGAATTGTCCATCCATATTCCACCGGAGAGTACCACCCGTATGCATCGTGTGATCAGCTCTGGGGGCGTTCCTTTGAGAAAGAACCCCCGTATCCCCTCCTGTATCATGCGGAATATCTCTTCATCCGCGTATCGCTCGCTGGCGACGATCAGTTTTGCCCCCGGCATTTTTTCCTTCAAGCTCATAAGTGTCGAGACATCACTGGCAACCGCTTCTTTGAGGAGGTCAAGGCCGGCAACGATGATATCGGGCGGCTCATTGATCTCTTCTGTAAGGAGAGCCCGTGCCCCGGACAGGTCCGTGCGCTCCCCGACGACCCTCATCTCGGAATCATTTTTCAGGGCTTCCCTCATATCCGCCAGGAACCGGCCGTCCTTTACGAGAATGACCACGCCCAGCGCGTTTCCTGAAACGTTCGGCTGTTGCATTCGTTCCTCCTTATCCGTTAAGTGTTTTCTTCCGTCCGCCCCAGGAAGAGGTGGGCGAACACCTTGGCGTTTCCCATCATATTCGATATGAGACAGTATTCGTTCGGCTGGTGCGCCATCCCCCCCAGCCTGCTCCACACCGCGACGGGGTAGCCGTGCTCCCTGAGATGGGCCGCCACGGTACCGCC
Source organism: Deltaproteobacteria bacterium (assembly GCA_016934695.1). Next base: position 5,758 of record JAFGSH010000123.1, on the reverse strand, counting down.
CCCGATCCCGCCGGGGAGGGCGTGTACCCCGTAGACCTCCCGTATCGCAGCCGTAAGGGACTTTACAACCGGTGCTTCTCGGTCCGTAGGCGGAGGCGCCTCCACGACCTGCACCGGGACGACATCTATGGAGACGTCGAAGGCCTCTTCCACACCATCGGCCAGAGCGCGTATCCTCGACATGACCTCTACGAGATCGTATCCGGGGAGGATGCGGCAGTCGAGGTAGAAGACGTCGTCCCCGGGTATGGTGTTGATATTAGGGACATTTGCCTCTTTTTTCGTGGGTTCGAAGGTGCTTGTCGCGGGACGGTAGAGCGGGTCTGTCCTGTCAAAGATCCGATACAGGTCCCCCAGCCGTGCGACGAGGTGTGACGCGGCGGCGAAGGCATTTCTCCCCCGCGACGGCTCACTCGCGTGGCACTGCATCCCGACCGTCCTGAAGCGCAGCCACAACAGGCTCTTTTCCGCCACCTCGATGATCGATCCCTCTTCGTTGCCGAAGTCGGGAACGACGATGATGTCGTCCTTTTTAAAGAGCTTCTTCTTCATCTCGAGGAGATGGCCGAGGCCCTTCTTGCTCGATGTCTCCTCGTCGGCCACGAAGGCAAGTCCCACCGAAAAAGCGGGTCTCACGCCTTCGTCGAGGAGGGCCTTTGCCGCGAAGATGGATGCAACGAGGTCCTGCTGGTTGTCCTCCGTCCCCCTCCCGTATATCTTTCCTTCTTCCACATATCCCTGGTACGGATCGCGATCCCACAAAGACGGCTCTCCCGGGGGAACAACGTCCATATGTGTGATGATCCAGACGGTTCTTCCCCGGTTATTCCCGGGGATGGTGACGATGATATTGGGGCGGCGGTTATAGGCGACCCTGTGGTCCGGCGCGTCGAACGTCCTGACGGCCTGAAACCCCATCTGTGCGAGACGTTCCGCAAGATAACGGGCCTTTTTGTATTCGCCGTTCCCGCCGTTCTCGGGTGCCAGCGCCGGTATGGCCGTTAGACCGATCTGGAGCGCTACCATCTCGCTCTCGTACGAGTCTATCCGTTTGCTGATCCGCTCAAAGATCTGTTCGCCGGCCACGATGTACCTCTTGCATTACCGCCCGTCCTTCTCTGTCACGTGAAAATCACCGAAGGATGAGAGGGGGGTGTCGAATCTTTTCCTGTCACCAAGGACAAGCACAACCCTGTTTTCTTCTGAGAGATACCGCGATGCGACATCTCTTATATCGGCTAATTTTACTTTCTCTATATTATTTTTGTACGTTGTCAAGAAATTATCAGGCAATCCGTCGTATTCCAGCATCGCCTGTTCCGTGACTATCCGATCCGGTGTTGCAAAGGAAAAGATGAAATTGTTGATAATCGATTCCTTTGCCCATGCCAGTTCTTCAGGTTTCACCCCTGTACTTTTTGCCTCATCCAGGATTCCGGTCACGGCGGAGAGGGCCTCCAGAGTGGAGGATGCGTTTACTATCGCGTAGATGGCGAAGATCCCGTAAATGGGGCGTGAGGAATAGAAACTCCCGGCGCTGTAAGCCAGACCCAGCCTGTTCCGTACCTCGCCGAAGACACGCGAGCGGAACCCGCCGCTCCCGATGATGAAATCGAGCACCTCAAAGGGATAAAAATCGGGATTCTTCTTGCCGGGGGCGTGGTATCCCACCAGTATGACGGACTGGGGCGTGTCTTTGTAGAAGTAATCCAGAGATGACTCTGCAGGTGTCGGCGGCGGAGGGGTTTCTTTTGTTTTTCCCGGTCCGCCCCATCCCCCCAGGCATGACCCTATCTTCTCAATCAGCGCCCTGCTCTGTATATCGCCCGATACGGCGATCATCGTGTTGGAGGGGTGAAAGAATCGCCGGTGAAAGGCCAGCATATCGTCTCGTTCCACCCTCTCGACCGATTCGATGGTTGAGAGGCGTCCCCGGGGATCACCGGGATAGATCAGTCTCCGGAACTCCCGGAAGGCAGCCTGCTGGGGATTATCGCGGATCCTTCTGAGCGCCTCCATTTCGAGGGACTTTGCCAGTGCGACCTTTTTCTCCGCGAAGACCGGGTTCATCAGTATCTCGGAAAAGATCTCCAGTCCCTTCTCGATGTTCTCTTCGAGAACGGAGAGGGAGAGGGTGCACGACTCCGTCGCCACTGAGACGGTAAGATCGGCGGCGATATAATCCAGTGCCTCATCAACGTGATCCCCTGTCATCGACCGGATTCCTCCGGTGCGCATGACGGTCCCTGTCAATTCCGCCAACCCCTCTTTCCCGGGAGGGTCGTAGAAGGAACCTGTCCTCACGACGGCGGAGAGGGTCACCAGGGGGAGCACGTGATCCTCCAGCAGGTACAGGATGATCCCGTTCTCAAGTGCGACTCTCTGGGCCTTCGGAGGTTCGAAGGAAAGGGGAGGGTATATGATGTCGTCCGGATCCCCCATCGCCGCCGCCTGCCACGCGCACGATGTGAGGATAACAATGAGGAATATCGAGTAAAAAGCACGTCTCTTCATTCGTCTTTCACCAGGGTGGCCACCGTCCGGTTATCGCGGGTCAGGTATTTCTGTGCGGCCCCCATGACATCCTGCGGGGTAACCTTTTCCAGGAGATCGAGGAATTGCGAGATATACCGCCAGTCCCCCGCCACAGTTTCGTAGTAGGAGAGCATCCCGGCGAGACCTGAGTTCGTGGACATACCCCTCAGGAGGTCGGCCTTCAGCCGGTTCTTCGCCTTTTCGAGTTCCTTCGCCTCCACCGGCTCCCTCTTCAAGCGGTCCAGTTCCTCATAGATCGCGCTCTCCAATCCCTCCGTGGTATGGGGGGATACCGGCTGTGCGAATATGACGAAGAGATTCGGATAGCGGGCGCCCGGGTATCCGTTCGCTGTTCTTACGTCGGCCGCGATCCCCCTTTCCTTCACCAGCACCTTGAAAAGCCTTGATGTCCTTCCCTCGGAGAGGATCGTGTCGATGACATCGAAGACACAGTCATCGAACGAGGGAAGGGTGGGTTTGTGATACCCGATAATAAGGCGGGGAGCGGCGTCGAAGGTTACCGTCACCCGCCTTTCTCCCGTCTGCGGGGGTTCTTCCGTAACGCGCCGCAGCGGCGCCGGGCGGCCGGGGAGGGGACCGAAGTAGCGTCGTATGATCTCCATGACGCCTTCCGGCGATATATCCCCCACGACAGTGATGATGGTATTGTCGGGTGTGTAATGGGTCGTAAAGAATTGCGACATGCAATCGAAGTCCAGATAACGCATGTCCGAGGGCCACCCGAGTATCGGTCGCCGGTAAGGGTGAGCCGTAAAGGCTGCAGCCAGAAACTGCTCCCTGAGCTTTCCGCCGGGATCGGAGGCTACCCTCTGCCTGCGCTCCTCGATAATCACGTTCCGTTCCGAGTAAAATTCGCGGAAAACGGGATTTGCCAGCCTGTCCGATTCAATGCGCGCCCACAGCTCTACTTTGTTGGACGGCAGGCTCACGTGGTAGGTGGTAATGTCCTGACCGGTAAAGGCATTGAGAGCCCCCCCGCCATGTTCCGTGTACAGGCGGTCTATCTCCCCCGGGATGCTCCACTTGTCAGCCTCCGTCTGCAGGGATTCGAGACGCTTGCGAAGTTCACGTATCGTTTCCTTGTCGACCTCATCCCCTTTTATCAGTTCATGATCGAGGGCATCTCCCGCCTTGCAGATCTTTTGAAGGATCTCTTTTTCTTCATCAAAGTTACGTGTCCCGATGGTCTCTGTCCCCTTGAAGCGCAGGTGTTCGAGAAAATGCGCGGTTCCCGTACAGCCGGCCTTGTCGTCTATCGCTCCGGTGGGGTGGCTGATGTACAGGGCCACGGTCGGTCCGGTATGCCGCTCGACGATCAGTACCTTGAGGCCGTTCTCGAGCGCAAACTCCTTGACCTTGCCTGCCAGATCATACGCAACGCAGGGCCGTGCGATCGCGCAGGACAAAAGGAGAACAAGAATGCCTGCGAACAGGAGGACCTTGAGAGAGGTCCCCCTTGCGTGTGTGGCGGGAGTCATCGCGCCGTCTCCCCCTTGATCCTCCTTAAAACCCTGAAGACGGAATAGATGATTCCCACCAGGCTTACCAGGATGAGCATGCTTGATGAAAAGAAATACATGATGAATTCAAGGGGGTTGGTAAGAGTGTACGAAGATATGAGAACATTGATGCCCCGTACAAAGAAAAAGAGGGAAACCATTCCTATAAAAACTTTCGATACCCACCAAAACAATGTGTTCACATCACGCTCCGCATTTCTACCCGTGGACTTACCGGATACTCTAACATCATTTATGGCGATTCTTCAAGGCAATCCGTGCCTGTCTCAATTCGGTTATCCGATGCACGGTCAGGGAAGAGGGCGTCTCGCCAGGTCCTTTAATGTCTCGTACATCTCGTACGTGAATCCTTCCGTGCGGCAGGGGAGAAGGGTGTTATTGTGATAGAGGGGCTCGTTCTCTATATCATAGGGAGAAGTCTCCACGGCCTCTTCCCATATCGGTGTCCCCGGTATGGGAGAGAATTCCGTGATGACGGACCTGCCCCCGCATGAGCGGGCAAAGGCTATGCTGTCGCGTACCTCGTCGGGGCTCTGCCCCGGGAGTCCGCACAGGATATACAGCCCGATGTCACCTCCCCGGTACCCCGCTTTTAGGAGAGCGACAACCGCATTTTTCGTCTCCTCGTTGGTCACCTTGCCCCCCGTGTCGGCTTGCCGACGGGCACTTGCCGTCTCGAACCCGAACCGGATCGTCCTGAAGCCAGCCCTGAACATTAGCGAGGCGAGAAATGGATCGATGTCTCTCAAGTGGAGACCGTTGGGACAGTGGAACTCGCAGTCGAGTCCCCGTTTCAGGATCTCCTCCAGCATGGGTATCGCGCGCCGTTCCGATTCGACGAGGAGGGCGTCGTCATAGAAGGAGAAGTGCCTGACCCCGAATCTCCGGTTCCAGAACGCGATTTCGTCGACAACCGCCATGGGGTCCCTGACCCTGAATCCCCCGCTCAACAGATGTGAGGCACAATAAGAACAACGGAAGGGACATCCCCTCGAGGTCGCGATGGAAACGTGTCTTCTCTGTAAGAGAAGATCGAAGGCGGGATAGGGATAAGCGTCGAGGTCATCCCTATCCGGTATGCAGGAGAGTGTATCGTTGAAGAGATCCTTCAGGATCTCCGGAAGGCTCCTCTCTCCTTCACCGGGGGCCACGATATCCGCACCGGAATATCTTTTAGCGTGTTGTGTGCAGAGAGTCGCGTAGATGCCCCCCAGGACGATGGGGACATCGGGAAGAGCACGGCGCACGGCTCCTATCGTTTCAACAACGCCAGGATACCAGTAGGTCATCATCGATGTCACAAAGACGACATCCGGCCTGGGCAGGCCGCGCAGCTCCTCTTCGAACAGGGGGGGAGGGATGCCGTACCGACTGTATTTCCTGGAGACATTCTTCAGTGCCGAAGGTTTTGGAATCTCCTCTTTGAAAAAATTTCCTCTCCCGGAAGCGTTCCGCTTCGGGGGTTTGCCGCCCTTTTCGCGGCCTAGGGCCGAATCAAGGGGGTTGAGGCAGTCGATCATGTCCACCTCATACCCGTTTTCCCTCAGGATAGAGGCGAGGGAGAGGAGTCCCAGCGGTACGGCCCAGAGGTCGTAAGCTGCAAAGTCGTGTATCCAGGGGTTAACGAGAAGGATCCTTTTGCTCATGATAGGTACGTATCCGAAGCCCTTTCCAAAAGCAAG
>JAFGSH010000122.1 GCA_016934695.1 Deltaproteobacteria bacterium | reverse complement strand
GTACCCCGTCTCCACGACGATCGGCTTTGATTTCCCCGTGACCGAATCCCCCTTCGCCCAGGGTTCGGCGACGGTAACCGTCAGATCCACGAAGTTGGGAAGGGTGATGCCGATCGGCTCTTCCCCGAAGAAGAGGATGTCCACATCGAGGTTGTCGGACAGGAAATCTTTCGCGTCTCCCACCTGGCCCTCGGTGAGGTAGATCTGCTCGTAGGTTTCGGTGTCCATAAAACAGTACTTTCCATCCTCCTCGTAGAGGTACTGCATCTTCTTTTCCCGGAGGTTGGCGGGCGCGAAGGTATCGACGGAACGGTAGGTCCGTTCGAACTGGGTGCCATTGATCATGTTCTTGAGCTTGCACCGGTAGAGGGACTGTCCCTTCCCCGGTTTCGAGAAGGTAAAATCGACGATCACGTATGGCTCCCCGTCGATCTGTATCTTCAGATTTTTTCTCAGGTCGCTTGCGCTATACATGGCTTCCTCCTGTCCCTGTGCGAATTGAGGATCAGCCTTTCTAATCTATTTGCCGGGGTATGTCAAAAGATTGTTGGCATGGGAGAGGTCCTCCCTCCTGAATATGGATGATGGGATGTTCCCCCAAAAGAGAGGCGTTCTCACGCCGAGAACGCCTCCGATCATTGGTGCGATGCCGTCCCCCTAGAGGGCTACCACATTTGCCGCCGACAATCCCTTGTTCCCATTCTCGATGTCAAAGCTGACACGCTGCCCCTCGTGGAGGGTCTTGAATCCCTCCCCCTGTATGGCGCTGAAATGGACGAATACATCTTCCCCGCCTTCACTGTTTTCAATGAAGCCGAACCCCTTTTTTTCATTAAACCATTTAACCGTTCCTTCCGCCACTTCCTGTTCCCCCTCTCTTCAGGTTTCTAGAACGCTCACCGGGAAAATCTTCCGCTAATTCTCTAGTATCATTGTCGCTTTAAGTCAAGACCTTTTGATGCACAGGCAGAATGATGCCTACAATTCACCGCGCAGCTTGGCAAATTCCCTGAGCAGCCTTTCCTCCTTTTTGCTCAAACCGGTCGGCATCTCCACCACCGTCTGCACGAGCTGGTCTCCCCGTCCGAACCCCTTGAGGTGGGGGATCCCCTTCCCCTTCAGTTTAAATATCTTTCCGGGGGGGGTATTCATGGGTATCTTGATCCGTTCCACACCATCCAGTGTGGGGACCTCGATCGTTCCGCCGAGAACGGCCCGGGTCATGGGGATGGGGATACGGCAGACGATATCACTGCCGTCCCTTTCAAAGAATTCGTGCGGTTCTATGTATATAAAGACGTACAGGTCACCCCTGGGACCGCCGAATGTTCCCTCTTCGCCTTCCCCCCGGAGCCTCAGGCGCGAGCCGGTCTCCACTCCCGGCGGGATCTTCAGCTGTATGGATTTTCTGAGCTTCGTTTTGCCGGTTCCGCGGCAGGCCGTGCAGGGATCCTCTATGGTTTGCCCGGTACCGTGACATTGGGGGCAGGTGGAACTGATGCTGAAGAAGCCGCTCGCCTTGGTTACCTGTCCCGAACCACGGCATGTCGGGCATACCGACGGCTGTGTCCCGGGCGCGGCGCCACTCCCTCCGCATGTTTCACACCGCTCGAGCCTCTCGATCTCTATCTCCGGGAACGATCCGAATGCCGCATCCATGAAGGAGATGGTCAGATCATAGCGCAGGTCCGCTCCCTGCCGTGGTCCCGTTCGTGAACGTGACCTGCCGGACTCGAAACCGAAGATCCCCTCAAATATGTCGCTGAAGCTCGAAAAGATATCATCAAACCCCGAAAATCCCTGAAAACCGTTTCCCCGCAATCCTTCATAGCCGTAGCGATCGTAGATTCCCCTCTTCCGCGGATCGGACAGGACTTCGTATGCCTCGGCAGCCTCCTTGAACCTCTCTTCCGCCTCCCTGTTCCCCGGATTTCTGTCCGGGTGATATTTCAAGGCCATCTTGCGGTACGACGTCTTCAATTCGTCGGCTGAGGCGTTTCTGTCCACACCAAGGATTGCGTAATAATCGTTCTTCATGATCTATCGCATGGATTTCCGTTCGGCGGATGCATTCACTGTTCGCACGGACCTGTCACGGGGGATACGAACGGCATATCTAAGATAACGATTGCCCGGCGGCATGTCAAGGCGGGTTTCCGCAAAACCTCACCCGACGATGCGCCTCAGGGCCTCTTCGTATTTTTCCGCCGTTCCCGTTACCACATCCTCCGGGAGGCGGGGCGGCGGCGGTCTTTTGTCCCACGATGTGGAGAGGAGATAGTCCCGCAGGAACTGCTTGTCGAAACTCTTCTGGGAACGGCCTTCCTCGAAATCGTCTTCAGGCCAGAAACGGGAGGAATCGGGCGTGAGGAGCTCGTCGATCAGGATCAATGTACCGTCGACGGTCCCGAATTCCATCTTGGTGTCGGCGATGATGATGCCGCCTTTCCCGGCGATCTCCCGCGCCCTTCTGTAGATACTCAGACTGACAGCGATAACTCGTTCAGTCATGTCACGGCCGATCAGGGTTTCCATCTCCTCCCGCGTCATGGGGGCATCGTGCTGCCCCGCCTCTGCCTTCGTCGAAGGGGTGAAGATGGGCTCCGGCAGTCGTGCCGATTCCTTCAGTCCCGGAGGGAGACGCACACCCGAGACGGCTCCCCCGGCGCAGTAGTCATTCCATCCCGAGCCGCTGAGGTATCCCCGCACCACGCACTCCACCGGAAGGGCGGTCGCCTTTCGGACCAGCATGCTCCTCCCCTCCAGGATCTCGCGATAGGGGAGGCACGCCGCGGGAAAGTCGTTCACGTCGGTCGTGATCAGGTGGTTCGGGATGATGTCCTCCATCCTGCGAAACCAGAAAGCGGACATCTGCGTCAGGATCTTTCCCTTTCCGGGAATGGGGTCGGCCATAATGACGTCAAAGGCGGATATCCTGTCGGTCGTGACGATGAGGAGGCTGTCCTCCAGTTCATATACATCCCTGACCTTGCCTCTGTTGAAGAGTGTTAGTCCTTCCAATTCTGTGGTGATGACGGCATGCCCGGCCATGGGAAATCCCCTTCGTTATCTCAGAAACGGGTTGTTGACCCGTTCGTTCTGTATGGTGGAGGTCGGCATCCTTCCGTAGTTGTGTCCCGGAAGCACGATGGTGTCATCGGGAAGGGTCAGAAGCTTCTGCGTAATCGACGCATACATGGTATCCCACGACCCCCCCGGGAGGTCCGTCCTTCCGAGACCCTCGACAAAGAGGGTGTCGCCGGTGAAGACATGCCCGGGCGTGTAGAGCGCCATCCCGCCGGGGGAATGACCGGGGGTGTGTATGACGTCCAGCCCGACCGAACCGACGGTGATGCGATCGCCGTCCCGGACGGTTCTGTCCGCCGGGGGGGATGCCTTGGCGCCGAACATGCGCAGCATCATGGGTGGAGTCGAGACGAGCATGGCGGCATCGTCCTCGTGGATGATGATATCCGCTCCCGTTCGCTCCTTCATGGCGGCGTTTCCGGAGGTGTGGTCCACGTGGCCGTGGGTGTTGACGATGTATCGGATGGTAAGGCCGGCGGTCGCCGCCTCCGACAGGATGCGGCTGGTATCCGCGGCCGGGTCGATCACCAATCCCTCCCCGCTCTCCCGGTCACCCAGGATATAGGCGAATACCGCCATGTGCCCTACCTGCATCTGCTTCAAAAACATTCCTATCCATCCTCCCGGACAGTGTGTTCGAAAGGTCCTTGCTATATTCTTTTTGCTATAAAGTCAATCTATTTCAGACGTTCACCCATCGCCGGGCGAGGGGTCCGTGCACGGACCCCTCGCTTCCCGCGGCATGTTTTTTGCTTTAAATTCTTCACGGGCAGTGGTACGATTTCCGTGTGAAGGGGGGTGATGAGACATGCCGGAACCGGGACTGTATCTCAGGGTAAAATATATGGATAATTCATATGACTATATTGCCGGTACGGTACTCGACAGGCTGATCCGTGAGCATAGGGTCAAGCGGTTTTACCGTAGTTCCGAGGAGCGGTGGATTACCGTGGGCATTGATCCCATACGGGGTATGGGCGGGGTGTATGCCGGGCCGGACAGGAGGATACAGTAAAGCCTTTCACGATCCCGTGTCTCCTCCAGGGTTTCCCCGCAGGCCGATCTCGTCGGCTACCTCGCGCATACCGTTGATGGTGTCTTCGATCAATTCGCCGATCTCCACCCCCAGCATCTCAGCGCCCTTTTGAATAATCGATCGGTCCACGCCGGCCGCAAATGCCGGAGACTTCCACTTCTTCCTGACCGATTTCACGCTCATGTCCATGACACTTCTCGACGGCCGCACCATGGCATTGGCGGTGACGAGACCGGTGAGTTCGTCTATGGCGTACAGCGTCTTTTCCAGAGTGCTCTCCGGTTTTACGTCCGAGCATATCCCCCATCCGTGGGATACGACAGCCCGGATGTACGCGTCCGGCCAGCCGTTCTCTTCGAGGATCTTCCGTGTCATGGTGCAGTGCTGATCAGGAAACTGTTCGTAATCCAGGTCGTGCACAAGACCGATGGCCCCCCACTCCTCTTCATCCTCACCCCGTTTCCGCGCGCAGTAGCGCATGACCCCCTCCACCGCATAGGCATGTTTGAGCAGGCTGTCGCTTGTTGTATACCGCTGCAGGAGTGCGAGGGCCTCCTCGCGGGTCGGTCGATGCTGTGTCATGCTTTACCCTCCTTTCCTCGTGAGGACGGCCCCGAAGAAGCCATCCGTTCCATGGCGGTGGGGGAACGTCCTGAACATCCCGGCGCCGTCCACCATCTCAGCCGGCACGGCGGCGGGGCGGACAGGTGCGAGGCCCGGATTGTCGGCCAGGACTCCCCCGATGACCGCCTCATTTTCCGCGGGTGAGATGGTGCAGGTACTGTACACCAGGGTTCCTCCCTTCTTCAAGTAGGAAACCGAACGGCTCAGGATCTCCCGCTGGAGGGGGGGGAAGGTTGCAAGGTCCTCTGGAGCGGTGTGCCATCTGATCTCGGGATTTCTCCGCAACGTCCCCAGCCCCGAGCAGGGAACGTCCACGAGGACCCGGTCGAACTGTCCACGCAGCCTCTCCGGCGGGTCCTGCGTCGCATCGTGGACGACCGGTTCGATGATCGTTGCCCCCAGCCTGCGGGAGAGGGCCTGCAGGGATTCGATCTTTGTGCGGCTGATATCCATCGCGACGATCCTTCCCGTGTTGCGCATCAGGTGGGCGAGGTGTGTTGTCTTGATCCCCGCGCCGGCGCAGACGTCCAGCACCGCCTCTCCCGGTTTCGGGTCCACAAGGTGGGAGATGAGCTGAGATGCCTCGTCCTGGATCTGCACCAGGCCTTCATGGTACGGCCGCAGTTCCCCGATGAGGGTCGGCAGGCCGGACAGGATAAGACCGTCGGGTGCGTGTCGTGAAGGGGCAGCCCTGCAGCCTGCCTCCTCGAGCGCGGCGATCAGTTCGGACGGGGAGACCTTCAAGCGGTTTGTCCTGACCGCCAGGGGGGGGATCTCATTGTCGCTCTCGCACAGCGCCCGCGTCTCTTCGACACCGAGCTGATCGATCCACATTCGTACCAGCCACGGCGGGTGCGAGTGGACGACCGAGATGTGGGAGAGCGGATCGTTGTCAAAGGAGGGATACGGGATCATGCCCAGCCTCCGGACTGCATTCCGCAGAACGGCGTTGATCAGGTTCGACCGCCCGGGATACCGCACCTTCGCCATCTCGACGGCCTCGTTTGTCGCGGCGTACGCGGGGACCCTGTCCATGCACATCAGCTGATAGAGCGCCACGCGCAGGATGTTGCGTATCCCCGGCTCCATCCGATCGAAGGGGCCGGTGTATACGGCGCGAAGGATCCAGTCCAGGCGGCCTCGAAGCCGCAATGTCCCGTAGACGAGCTGTGTCAAGAGGCCGCGGTCCAGTGCGGAGGGGAGGGCGCCGCGTGAGAGGTACGCGTCCAGGAGAGGCTGGGCGAAGCCCCCCCCTTCGACCCTGTCCAGGATCTGAACCGCCAGGGTCCGTGGTGTAGTATCCTTCATCGTATCGGGTCGGTTATTCGAGGATGTCATCGGATGTCAGCGGATGCCCCCTCAGAAAATCTTCGATCGACATCCGTTTCTTGCCCTCAAGCTGCACATCCTGGAGGTAGACGTGGCCGTCCCGTGTGGCCACCTGTAACCCCGCCTCCATCAGCCGCCCCGGTGTCCCGGGCTCCTTTTCTCCCGAGGACTTTTCCTTGCCCGGAACGGCATAGAAGATCTTGAGTTTCTTGTCCCGAAGGTACGAGTATGCCCCCGGCTGGGACGAGAGGCCCCTGATGAGATTGACGATCTTCTCCGGGTCG
>JAFGSH010000121.1 GCA_016934695.1 Deltaproteobacteria bacterium | reverse complement strand
GGCATTCGACCCCGACTATGTCATCCCCTGCCACTGCACGGGGAGGAAGGCGATCATGCACATGGAGCAGGCGATGCCGGACCGGTTCATCTTCAACATGAGCGGGACCCGTCTCACCTTCTCCGCCTGATGCAAGGTCCTCCAAAACATTTCTTGCCATAACTACGGATACTTTTAAGGGCGGAGATCGTTCACCAGCACCATGAGCGGATGGACGGTTCCGGCTGTCCGCGGAGCCTGAAAGGGAAAGAAATTTTAATCGAGGCCCGCATCCTCGCCGTCGCCGACGTCGTGGAATCGATGGCCTCCCACCGGCCGTACCGCTCGGCCCTGGGGGTGAATGCGGCCCTGGACGAGATTGCCGAGAACAGAGATATCCTCTACGACCCGGAGGTCGCGGACGCCTGCCTGCGTCTCTTCCGTGAGAAGAGATACAAGCTCGAATGAAACGTTTCCGATCCGTATAAGGGGGGAGCCCGCATTCTCTGGGAGAATGCGGGCTGAGGCCAAGGCGGTACGATGGAAGGTTGTATGGCCTTCTCTGTTATTCACCTATGCCTGTCGACGCATTCATCATACCGCCTCTTCCAACACAATCGTGTCGTCCTGACACAATACCCGATCGATATCGAGGAGGATCTTGACCGCCCCGTCCAGCTTGGCCATGCCGAGGATGAAGTCGCTGGTGAATCGTGCCCCGAAGGACGGCGTCTCTTCGATATCCCCCGCCCTGATGTTCAGAACCTCCGAAACGGCATCGACGATGATCCCGATCTGCACACGGCCGAAGTTATGCGCCACCTCGACCACGATGATGCAGGTCCGTTCCGTATAGGACGACTCCTCCATACCGAACTTCAGCCGCAGATCCACCACGGGGATAACCTTTCCCCGGAGATTGACCACTCCCTTGACAAATCCCGGCGTCCGCGGAACCGACGTCACGGACATCATACCGATAATCTCTTTGACTTTCAGAATCCCGATTCCGTACTCCTCGCCAGCCAGTGAAAAGGTGAGATACTTCCCTTCTCTTTCCGCACCCTGCTGCCCGATTTCCTGCGCCTGTTCGCTCATCCCGTTCAAACCTCCTCCTTAGAAGTCCTGAAATTCCGCATCATCCAGAGGGATGACCTGATCCGGTTTTACCTCTCTCCTCTGCGCTGCGACGGCCACATCTCTGACGGATACGGGAAGCGCTTTTCTCTCGGGCCTCTCCAGGCGTTTCGACCGGCGGAACCCCGCGCTTCCGTTTCCGTTGCCGTTTCCGTTGCCGTTGCCCCCGATGGTCGCCAGAAGCTGGGTCGCGATATCCTTCAGCTGGGCCGCCTGGGCGTTCATCTCTTCCGAGGCGGAGGCGCTCTCTTCGGCGTTGGAGGCGTTCTGCTGGGTCACCTTGTCCATCTCGGCGATCGCCTTGTTTACCTGATCGATCCCCTGGGCCTGCTCCGCCGACGCCGCGGCGATCTCGCCCACGAGCTGCCCCACCTTGGCGGCGCTCTTCGTCACCTCCCCGAACGCCGTGTTGGTCTTCTCCACCAGCTCCGACCCTTCCTTGATCTTCTTCACCGACCCCTCGATGAGGTCAGCCGTGTTCTTCGCCGCCTCGGCGGCCCGCATCGCCAGGTTCCGCACCTCGTCGGCCACCACGGCAAACCCGGCCCCCGCCTCTCCTGCACGGGCCGCCTCAACCGCCGCGTTCAGGGCCAGGAGGTTCGTCTGAAAGGCGATCTCGTCGATGGTCTTGATGATCTTGGAGGTCTCTTCGCTCGCCTTGGATATATCTTCCATCGATCCCGTCAGTTCCGTCATGGACTGGTCGGCCTGTATTACCACCCGGTTCGCGTCCTTCATCAGGCTGTCCGCCTGGTTGGCATTGTCCGCGTTCCGTCTCGTCATGGAGGACATCTCTTCCAGCGACGACGAGGTCTCCTCGATGGCCGAGGCGGATTCGGCCGCCCCCTCCGCCAGGGACTGGCTCGTCGATGAGACCTGGCTCGACGCCGAGGCAACCTGGTCCGCCGCGCCGTTCAGCGTGGCGACCGCGCTCGTGATCGGCCGGGTGATCCCCCGGGAAAAATAGAGGACGGAAAGAACGGTCAGTGCCAGGAACAGGCCGCCGATGATCAGGATAAAATTCCGCATGGAGCGCGCCGACGCGAGAAACTCGGCCCTGTCCTGTGTCACGGCAACGCTCCAACCGGTCAGCTTGAACGGGGTGAAGGCCGCAATCTTGGGGGTTCCTTTGAACACATACGACTCAACCCCCGATTCATGGGCGAGCATCTTCCTAGCAATCGTCTCCATCCCGTCGATTTTACTTACATCCATTTTTAAAATGAAATCACTGTTGGGATGCGCGATGGTTATACCCTGCTGATTGACGATGAAGGGGTAGCCCGTTTTGCCGAGTTTCGTATCTACGATGTTCTTGGATAAAAATCTGATATTCAGTATCGCCGCAAGTTCCCCGACCAGTTTTCCATCCCTGGAATAAACGGGGGAACAGACCGG
>JAFGSH010000120.1 GCA_016934695.1 Deltaproteobacteria bacterium | reverse complement strand
ATGAGCGTGGTTCAAATAGGTGTATTCCTCATCCTTATTGAGGATGGCTATACCATCGATAGCTGCTTCCATGGCGTCGGTTTGCTTCTTGATCTTATCCTCAGCCTCCTTGCGCTCGGTGATGTCTATCTGTTCTGCCTGATAATACAACAGGTTTCCTTTGGAATCTCTGATCTCCCGAGCTCCTGCCAGAACGATGAATTGTGTTCCATCGCGCCGGATGGCAGTGATCTCCCTTGGCTCCACGACACCCTTTTCCGTGAGGATGCGCAGCACATCTTCCCGCTCCGCCGGGTTCGCATAAAGTGGTCCAACGCTGGATACCTTGGTCATCATTTCTTCTGCGTTTGCATAGCCGTACATTTTTGCATAGGCGTTGTTAACAGCGATAAGACGCCCATCATGGAGCGTCTGGGAAATCCCCATAATGGAGTTGTTAAATACACTGCGGTATTTCTCTTCGGATTTGCGTAGGCGCTCCTCCGCATGCTTCTGCTCGGTAACATCTATGAGTATTCCGCGGGCACCCCTAAACTGGTCGTCTTCCATGATAGGTCTGACCCTCGTCTGCGCCCATCTTAACTGACCGGATTTGTCGCTAACTCTATACTCGGATGGGGATTCTCGACCTTTGCGGAGTTCAGAAAACCATTCCTCCAGACGACTCAGGTCATCTTCATACGCAAGCTCGGTGAATTTCTTCCCGATGATTTCAGTCGAGTCAAATCCCAGCATATCCCGGACCGCCGGACTGATATAAAGGATCACACCCTGGCTGTCCAATTCATAGATGATATCCTTGATGTTTTCCACCAGGCTTCGGTATTTATTCGCGCTTGCCAAGTCTTTCAACGCGGCATTTTGCAAGCGCAATTCCGTTAGCTCATCTATAAGCTGTTTCTTTGTCTTCAGATCATCTTTCATAAGGTCACCTGCTGAAATCTGAATAGAAAGCGTGCAGTCTGCGCAAATGTGTAAAAGTCCTCTGTACCGCTGTTGACGTGTGGCTGTAGTAGAATAATATTTTTCGTGCATATAAAAAATTATTAATGATGGGGGGTGAGCTACTGCCGTGGTGCGGGATGGGTCTACATAAGGTACTATGGTTAAAATGAACTCGCTCAGACATTAGCCCTCCAGCGAGGTATAGCCATGATAACTAAAGCAGGCTAGCGAACAATGAAGCCATATGAGAATCAAAGAAATTCTCTTTAATTTGTTTTTTTATTTTACATAAAAATATCATAAAGTCAAAGAATACATGGCCCTTAGCTGTTGACGTCCAAGTGATATCAGCAATTTTTCCTCACTTATGCTGTTTACTCACTTCAGGAAGAAACACGCACCTGGTTTATCACCCTATTGCGTAAAATCTCCTTCTACCGGACAAAAAATAATGCAATTCCTGTCCGGTAGCCCTCCTTGCCATTCTATTACACTCCATCCTTAAAAAGGAGGAAGGCAAGATGGCGAAGAACCTGCTCAGGTTTTTTAAAGATATCTGTATAAAGAACATTACTCCTGCCATGATCTCTGATTACAAGATTCAACGGCGAAATGATGAGGTTACTTCCCGTACTATCAATTATGAACTGACGCTGATGAGTCATGCCTTTAATCTTGCGATTCTGGAATGGGAGTGGGCAAGGGATAGTCCCGTCAGGAAGGCAAAGAAGGACCGGGGAATCGACACCCTCGCGGGTCGGTATCTACGAGGTACAGAAACTGGGAAGATGGAAGACTCCCTCAACGGTGATGCGATGCGCTCATCACAACACCGAAAGTCTCAGGAAATCCATAGAGGTTATGGACAGGTTTGAGGGGGCGGTTATCACAAATTTATCACACCCACAAAAGAACAGGGGGCACAAGCCTTATCTTAGACTCGTAGCCCCCTGATATTGTATGGTACGCCAGCAGGGATTCGAACCCGGGACCTACGGATTAGAAGTCCGTTGCTCTATCCAGCTGAGCTACTGGCGCACTGTTCGAAAAAGAAGGTTCTTGTAGTCACTTTACCTGTATTTGTCAAGACAAAACACCGGAGGCGGCGTCATCTCACATACCCGGCGATCCCGTCGTAGACGTACCCTTTCTTCTCCTGATCTTCGCCCTTGGGGTCCGTCGTGTAGAAATACGCCTCTGTCCTGGGGTTGTACCACCGGTACAGGTCCCTGGTATGGGGCAGCTTCAACGTCGCGATATTTCCGATCGGCCCGTCGAAGACGTACCCCCTGAGGGAACGTTTCCAGCCCGACCGGTTGTACGAGTAAAAGTAGGTTCCCTTCGACGCGTTATGCCACCGGAAGAATTCCGCGGTCCCCGGTGTCCCCGTGCGGAAGAGCCGGAAGACCGGCCCCTCCTTCCGGTACCCCCGGGCCCGGAGCTCTCCCTGCTCATCTTCGGGCGACATCAGGATTTCCGCCCCTTTTGCATATCGATATATATCTATGAATTCCAAAGGACTGGCGCTCGTAACATCAAGCGATACTTCAACGACCTCCATCCCTTCGTCGGAGTAAAAGATGATGTTCTCGCCGTACGAGCCGACGGGCAATCCTTCCGGGGCAACCGATACCGTGATGTAGTCCACCTCGTTGGTCGTCGTCCCCCGCTCGGGAGATATCCCTATCCACCCTTTCCTGCCTTCCATGAGGCTTGTCGTGTACACACGCACGCCTTCGATCTCCACGGCCCCCCCCCTCGCCACGAGGACAAGGAGGTGGGTCTCTCCCTCCGCGAGATTCTCCGCCGCCGGGAATTCTATCCTCTTCCTCTCCCCGAAGGCGCAGTCCACCTCGCCGACCATCCGGCCGTCGACAAACACATCGACCGTTCCTCCGTAGAGATCCTTCCAGAGGAATACGGCTATCCCGCTTCCGGAGAAGGCATACCGGAACGTGGTCCCCTCCCCGGTGCTGGAGGGATACCCCCTCTTTCCGGCGGCCCATTCACCGGAGATTGCAACCCGGTCTCTCAGGCGCTCCGGTATGGTGTAGCGGTTCTTCCCGGAGGCAGTCTGATCGGCGAATGAAATGTATCGCCCTTTTTCAAGCGTCACCCCCCGGAATGCCCTCCTGTTCCCCTGCAGGACCGCGTTCCATTTCAGGACGCTCTTCCCGACGTTTCGCAGCTCGATCTTTTTCACCGCGGCCTCGCCCGCCGCAAGACTCCCGAGATCTATCCCGAGGGGATATACCTCCATGCTGGGACGCGACCCCTGCCCCGCCACGGCAAATGTCAGGAATAACGAGCGCTCTCCTCCATTGAAGTGTAACTTCAGCTCTTCTCTATAAATACCCGGAGAAAGGAATTTTTCATAGAACATCGAGCTATGGCCCGCATCGAGACGCATCCGAACGGCAAAGGGTCCGCTCATGTATGTTTCGTCTTCGGCCACGGACTCGACCGAGAGGCGGAGGCGGCGTCCGGACCGTCCCGCCGTCCCTGAAAGGGTGACGCCTTCGGGAGTGCTCCACCCTTCCATCCCGTGCGCGTCCCACACCAGTTCACCCCCTCCGACATTCTTGAGGAAGACGTCGCCCTTCGAGATCTCGCCGGGGCCGATGGTGCCGAAATCAACTTCATGGGACGATACCAGCAGGACAGGGACGGCGGGTGCCTCATCGACATCGATGATGGCCGCATTGCTGCTCACGTTCCCTTTCACCCTCCTGATCTCGACCCGTCCGGCCGTACCGGCGATAAAGACGGGCCGCCTGCGCAGGAAGAACCCTACCGAGGGGTCGGAGAGGACCCATCTGCCGCCCGAACCGCTGGAAAGATCGGTCCTGCTTCCGTCCGACCATATGCCCGTCGCCCGGAACGCCATCCTGTCATTCACCGCCATCTTGACGGAAACGGGGGTAAGGGATATGGAGGCGAGGGAGAGGACGGTGATCGGAACGGCTATCTCCTCATCACCTCCGTTCGACCGTATCAGGATGTCCCCCTCGTAGGTCCCCTCCGGGAGACCCGTGGTATCCACAGTGATCTTGATCGTCTTCGCGCCTGTGCCGCTCAGGCCGCTGTATCCGGCCCCCCAGGAGCGCCGTTCATCCAATATCGTCCTGTCCGCTCCATCGGGGGGAGCGTCCCGTTCCACCACCAGCCATGAGGCCCGGCTCACAGCCTCCCATTCCAGGTCTCCCGTACCGGCATTCCTGAGGGACAGGGAGAGGGCCTCCGTTGCATTCTTCTCCATATGGTCCAGCGTGACATTAGACAGATACGCCTTCAGAAGGGGGCCGTCGAGGGGGTCGACACGGACGGTCATGGGCGGGCTTTTCACCCTGCCCTCCTTCGCGAATACCCGCACGTTTCCCGCAGATCTTCCGAGAAAAAATCCCTTTTCGACAAAGTCGCCCGCCGTCCTGTTATCCGATACCCACTGCGCCCCTTTCGTGATATCCCTTCGCGAACCGTCGGAATACACGCCGAGGGCGCCCAGACGCACCTTCCTGCCGACCTGCGCGGCGGTCGTCGGCGATGTCAGGATGATCCTTTCCAGTTGCGGACCGGGAGCGGCATCGCCTCCCTGCAGGATGGTAAGCGACACCGGAATCGTTCTGGTTCCGGCGGAGGTGGCTATCACCAGTTCGGTTTGATGGCGTCCCAGCGAAAGATCACGGGGGTGTGCCGTGACAGACACGACCTGTACATCGTCCTCGACAACCCCCGAATAGGCATTCAGCGTCAGCCAGGGTTCCGCCCACTTGACCTTCCACGCTATCCTCCCCCTGCCCCCTATCTCGACCGAGCGGACCGCGGTCTGGGTGTTTCTCATCACGCCGAAATCCACCCTGTCGGGCGTCACGGAAAGGATCGAATTTCCGGCCGGGGCGGGGGCCGCGGACGGACCCGCAAGGAGCAGGATCAGGGCGAGGGCTGCGGCACGGATGCCTTTTGAATGTAACGTCATCATACCTCTTTTCATCGCGGACAGCAGCAACCAACCCCCCGGACACGCACCGGGAGTATCGCGCCGCGTAAGTGAAATTATTATAACTTCTCGACTATGTCAAGCAAACGACGCTCCAAAAAAACTTGACACCTCTCGGAGATACCATATATAGTCCCGGCCCTGGCGATCATCCATAACCCGAAACCCTGACGCCTGAATCTTGTATCGACACGATCATGACTCCTACCGATCTGAAATACTGGCTTGCCCTGAAGTTCGTGGATGCCGTGGGAAATGTCGGATACAAGAACCTCCTCGAGAGGTTCGGCTCCCCACGCGCCATCTTCGAAGCGCCTGCGGCAGCCCTTCAGGAAGTGCCCGGCATTACGCGGAAAACGGCACACAATATACAGAGGTTTGACGACTGGACGCGGGTCGAAGGGGAGATGGAGACGGCGGAGCGGCTGAACGTCTCTTTCATCACCTCGGGTTCGGCGCTGTACCCCCGACTGCTTCTGGATATATACGATCTTCCGCCCGTCCTGTATGTCAGGGGGACCCTCAATCCCCGGGACATCACGCTCGCGGTGGTCGGCTCCCGCATGGCCAGCACCTACGGGAAATTCACAACGGAGCGGCTCTGCCGGCAGCTCGCCATGGAGGGGATAACCATCGTCAGCGGCATGGCGCGGGGGATCGACTCCGCCGCCCACGGCGGGGCGCTCGCGGGAAAGGGACGGACCATCGCCGTTCTGGGCTGCGGTCTTGATGTCGTGTATCCGCCTGAGAACAAAGAACTGTTTGAAAAAATATCGGAAAGCGGCGCCGTCATCACCGAATTCCCCTTCTCCACGCAGCCCCTGGCCGCCAACTT
>JAFGSH010000119.1 GCA_016934695.1 Deltaproteobacteria bacterium | reverse complement strand
TGAAAAGGCGCGGGGCACGCCCCGCAGTCGAGATACGAATGCCGCCGGGAATCACCCTCTATCCGCGTCTTACTACTTGATCCCGCGGCAATTCTCAAGAAAAATGTCGGATGAGCCCGGGGGGATCACGGAAGATCACGGAACTCGGCAATCATCACGGTGTGATCGGATGGTTTCTCGGCGCGCCTCGGAGCGAGATCAATCCGGCAGCCGGCCGAACGGTCAGCCAGGGGTCTGGTCGCAAGGATATGATCGACCCGCCATCCCATCCCCCGGTCCAGCGCCGCGGGGACCCGGTAATCGAAAAAGGCGTACTGTCCCGCCTCCCCGGGGTGGTGCTTCCTGAAGATGTCAAGCAGCCCCCACGACGTGAGCGAATCGAAGGCATTCCACACCTCCGGCGTGAAATCGACATGCCCGAGGAGCCTCTTGGGATCATGGACGTCGATCTCCTCGCGGGCGACGTTGAGATCTCCGCAACAGACCACGGGATCATCCGGCGAATAGTGCCGCTCCAGGAAGGCGCGGAGGCGGAAAAACCACTGGAGTTTGTACTGGAACTGGGGAAGTTCCCTGTCCCGCCCCTGGGGGACATACAGATTCACCACCGACACGCCGGAGAAGAGCCCCCGTATCAGGCGGTCGGTATCGGAGGGCTCTCCATCGTCCAGGCCGGCCGCGACATCACCGGGCTCTTCCAGCGAGGCGATGGCCACGCCGTTATACCGTTTCTCCCCGCTGAAGACCACGTGGTACCCGGCCTGCTCAAACTCCCCCGCCGGGAACTTCTCATCCTCGACCTTCGTCTCCTGCATGCACAGAACATCGGGGCGGTTCTCCCGGAGCCACGGGATGACGATGTGGAGCCGGGATCGGATGGAATTGACATTGTAGGTGGCAATCTTGAACATGGCGTCTCCTGTTCCGTTCGTGCTTCAACGGGTGAACAACCCTCTCAGCCGGGCATGAGGGTCTTCAGGATATCCTCCTTGCCGATGATGCCGACCAGCTTGCCTCGGTCGATCACCGGGATCGTGTGTATGTTGTGCTTCACCATCAGCGTGGCGATCTCCTCCAGCTCCGTGTCCGGACCGACCGTTACGGGATCGGCGGTCATCGCCTCGGCCACCGTGACCGCGGCCATCTTCTTCAGTGCCTTTTCGATATCCTTCTGGGAGGTCAGGGGGATCAGGCTGTCGAGAATGATGAAATAGGAGGGCAGAGGGATCTTCTTCTGCTGCGTGACCAGGTCGTCTTGGCAGATGATCCCCTCCAGGTGGCCGTCCCGGTCGACGACGGGCAGGCCGTTGATGTGGTGTTCGAGCAGCAGCCGGGCGGCCTGGACGATCTCCGTTTCGGGATGAACCACGATTACGTCCTTCGTCATGATATCTGCGGCTGTGAGCATGGCATCTCCTTCCCCGTTGTTTTTTCGTATTGTACCTGTTACGAACCCTTTTTGTCACCCGGATTATGAAAGAGACTTATGACACCGGCTATCTTCTCCGACGATCCAACGGCAAACAGGACATCGTCCACCTGAAACGGCATATCCACGTTCGGATTTGAGATGATCTCCCCCTCCCTGCGCATGGCCAGGACGGTGACACCGTATCTCTTCCTCAGCTCGATCTGGGACAGCGATTTTCCGACGATCTGCGCCCCCTTGCCGACCCGCAGGGCGTTGATCTCTATATCGGGGACCTGCACCTCCAGATCTCCGAAGGAAGCGGTCTTCCGGGCAAGCGACCGGAACATCTCGTATCCGTCTGACCGCACCTCGGCGGCAAACCTCTTGATGGTATCATGGGGGACAAGATACTTGGTCAGGACACGGCTGAAGATCTCCACGGAGGTCTCAAATTCCTCCGGGATCACCTCGTCGGCCCCCAGTGCGTACAGGGGACCCATCTCCTGGAAGTAGCGCGTCCTCACGATCAGATACACGCTCGGATTCAGTCTCCTCGCAAGCTCCGTGATCCCACGGGTTGCCGCGGGATCGTTGATGGCGACCACGACGATTTTTGCAGCCTCTATTCCCGCGTGCCGGAAGACCGCCTCCTGGGTTGCATCCCCGTAATAGATCGGTTCCCCCTCCTCCTGCTCACTCCGTACCGTCTCGGGATTCGTCTCGATAATCACATAGGGGATATCCGCCACCTTCGCCGCCCGCGCAACGTTTCTGCCGTTCACCCCGAATCCGACAATGATCACGTGGTTCTTTGCACCCGCGACCTCCGGCTCAGGAATGGGATACAGCCCCGTCTTGAGCCGTTCCGGGACGGGACCCCGCAATACGAAATCCGCCACGCGGGGGGCGAAACCCATAATAAACGGGGTCGCCGCCATACTGAGGACGGAGAACGACAGGAAGGTCTGATACCCGCCGCCGGAGAGCAGGCCATGCTCGATACCGGCCTTGGACAGGATGAAGGAAAATTCACCGATCTGGCTGAGGGCGAATCCCACGAGGATCGCGGCACGCAGTTGCAGGCCCAGCAGCACGGCCGCACCCCCGGCAATAGCCGCCTTGAAGATGAGGACTCCCGCCGTAATCAGGAGGATCAGCCCGAGATGCCGGAAGAGAAAATCGATATCCAGCAGCATCCCGACGGAGACGAAAAAGAAACTCATGAAGACATCCCTGAAGGGGAGTATGTTCCCGAGCGCCTGATGGCTGTATTCCGACTCGGAGATGATCAGCCCGGCGAGAAACGCCCCGAGGGCGAGGGAAAGGCCGACACTGGAGGTCAGCCACGCGACCGCAAAACATATAACGACAATGGCCAGCAGGAAAAGCTCCCGGCTCCGCGTCCTGGCTATTTCATACAGGACCCGGGGGACGATCCACCGGGCGCAGATGATAACCAGCGCGATGATACCGATCCCCTTGGCGACAAGAAGCAGGGAGGCACCTGTCAGGTTTCCCGTCGCCCCGGCCAAGAGAGGCGTGACCAGTATCATCGGCACGATGATGACATCCTGGAAGATGAGGATGCCGAGGGTAGTTCGCCCGTGGGGGCTGTCGATCTCGGCCCGCTCCTGGGTGAGCTTCAGGACTATGGCCGTACTGCTGAGGGCCACGAGAAATCCCATGAAGATGGATTCCCCGACGGGCTGGGCCGCCTGCCTGGCCACGGCGAAGACGGCCAGAGCGGTCAGCGACACTTGCAGCACGCCTCCGACAAGGACGAGCTTCTTGATCTGCAGCAGCCTGTTGAGCGAGAACTCGATCCCGATGGTGAAGAGGAGGAGGACAACGCCGACCTCGGCGAAGAACTCGACCTCATGGACCGCCTGGACCAGTCCCAGCCCGTGGGGCCCCGCCAGTATCCCGGTCAGGAAAAACCCCACGATCGTCGGCACGCGGGCTTTCTGGCAGACAAAGACCACGAGGACCGACAGGCCCAATATGACAATCACGTAATTCAGCAGGTGGCCTTCCATATCTCCACGCGTCCCCCCACGGGCTTGTTTCTCACACACCAACCAGGGGATACGTTACCATTCCGCCCGGTTTTTTTCAAAGATATTGTATGTATCGGGATACCTTTTGAACGATGTCTCACCATCCTGCGGCTCACAGGTCCCCGGCATCACGGCGGGCTTGCAGGACACACGAAAATCCTGTAGAGTCCGGATAAATTCCCACAGTAAGGAGGACATATGAAGGC
>JAFGSH010000118.1 GCA_016934695.1 Deltaproteobacteria bacterium | reverse complement strand
GTCGCCATATCCAGGTTGATGCGCAGCCACCCCATGATACCGAAGTTGATGATGACGGCGACACTCATCGGTATGAGGGCCAGGGGACCCGCCTTGATCTGACGGAAGAGCAGGGCGACGATCAGACCGACGATCAGGAGCGAGAGGAAGAGGCTCTGCAGCTGACCCGTGACGATATAGTGGACCAGTTTGACGTTCATCATGGGGAAGCCGCTGATGGTGTAGGAGACCCCCTCCGGCAGGGTCTCGTCCAGGTGTGCCGCTATATCGCCGGCGATTCTGCTGATCTCCGTCGTTCCAACGTGGTACTCTTCCTTTTCGCACAGCCGTGCCAACAGGTTGCAGTTTCTGAAGTCAATATCGACGAAGGGCTCAAACTCGTCGAACCTGCCGTCCGAGTCCTCGTCACCACCGGAGTATATCTCCAGGTAATCGACGATGTCCCACCGGTTTTCAGGGATCCTATAGAAGGAGATATCGTCGTTGTTCATCGCCATGTGCATGGTCTTGATAAAGTCCGAGAAAGATTCGGTTCTCCCAATATTGAGGTGGGAATTTGCGTCGGAGATCAACCACTCCCGGAATTCCTCGATCATGGCGAGGAATTCCGGGTCCTTGACCCCGTCGACCCTCCCCGAGTCGATGACGATGTCGTACCCCCACCCCCCGCCGAACTTGTCGCCGATGGCCTCCGTCTCCAGCTTGACCGGATCGTGTTCCCGGAAGTAGTTCAGGAAGGCGGTCTCTATGTTGATCCGGGACACCCCCGCCAGCGACACGGTGATGAGGATCCCGACGACGATCAGGACCGTCCTGTGATGAACCATGGCGCCCTTTGCCATCAGGGCGATGATCCGGTCGACCACCGTTGTTTTCGCCTTGCCTTTGTGAAAGAGGGCGGAAGGCCTTGTCCCCGGGAGGAGGGCAAGAGAGGCGGGGATCAGCGAGCAGGAGATGAAGACGGCGAACATGACCCCGATGGCGGAAGCAATCCCCCACTCGCGGATGGCCGAGACCTGGCTGGTCGCCAGCGTCACGAAGGCGATGAAGGTGGTCAGACCGGCCAGGAGGACGGTCAGTGATATGTGGGTCATCGACTCGTAGAGCCCCGCACGCTTCTCCATCGCCATGATGGCGTCGAAATCGGCGTAGTACTGGTTCAACAGGTGGATGGCGTAGGAGCTCCCCACAGCGATCATCAGGGGGGGGATGGAGACGCCGACGGGGGTGATCCGGTATCCGATGTATCCCATCAGTCCCAGTATCCACAGCTCCGCCAGTCCGAGCGTGACGAAGGGGAGGATCACGCCGCGGACCGACCGGAAATTGATGTAGAAGACGACGACGACGACCAGGAGGACGAGGGGTATGTTCCTGAAGAGGTCCGCGTGCATGTAGATGTTGATCCACATGTTCACGACTGGGACGCCCGAAGATACGATGGTGAATGCGCCTCGGTAGGGGTCGACGATCTCCGTCATCTCCCGTATGGCAGGATCCTGGTCGTCCAGGTTGATGAACTTGATAACGACACAGAAATCGGTTATCTCCCCGGTCTCGGGATCCCTGCTGTAGAGTCCCTTGTCGAATGAGGGGTTCCGCTCCAGCCGCTGCCTGAAGAGGTCGAACTCCTCTTCCGACGAGGGAAGGATCCGCTCCCCGCTTTCATCCTTTTCGACGAGGTCATACGTCTCGAGGGTGTCGTTCTCCCCCTTGATGTCTTCCGCCGTCAGGGGGGAGATGATGGTATCCACGATCTCCTGCCTCTTGAGGTCCATGGAATGGAGGATCCCGGCGCGCAGTTTCCTGAGCCCGCGCGCGCTGATCAAATCGGTCGTGTCCGATGTCCCCGTCTGCCGTGCCAGCAGTCTCCGGAAGGGGGAATCATCCTCGAATGCCGCCAGCAGATCGCCGAACCGGACCTCTCCCCGCGAGGCGATTGCGTCGAACCGCTTCAGGCGGGCTGTCTCCCGCTCTTTGTCGAAGTCCTCGTATTCCTCCAGGTCGGCAAGGAGGCGGTCGAGTTTTCGAAAGGTCTCTCCGCTCCACAGATCGTCGGAGGAGACGGCCATGATGGCGAAGCGGCCGTTATCGCCGTAGATCTCCTTCAGTTTGTTGTAGTAGATATATTCACGGTCATTCTTGGGCATGAAGGATTCGACGGAGTTGTCGAATCCCAGACGGAGGATACCAGGGACCAGGAGCGCCGTCATGACGGCCAGCGCGATCAGCGTCTGGACCGGTCTTCGCAGGACAAGGAGGATGTATCTGTTCATAAGGGACCCAGCCGGGGAATGGGGGATGTGATGCCGTTTTGTCCCGATGGAGTACCTGTATCCGACCCTGATGTCAACTGATTTTTATCCCTTGCTTTTCCGGGCAGGGATCATCTAGTATGGGATATGTGTTGGAAATCTATGCGAGTGCACTATCCAGACGGGGGAGATCGGTGATGAAGGTAAGCAGTGTGAATCGGATGAGGGAGCTTGACCGGACCGCTGTCGAGCGGTTCGGCATAGGGGACGAACTGCTGATGGAAAATGCCGGCCTCGCCTCGTACGGTGTGATACAGAGCGAAATCGGTGTGCAGAACCGTAGATTCGTTGTTTTTTGCGGCACAGGGAACAACGGAGGCGATGGCTTCGTCATCGCCCGGAAGATCCATTCGAATGGAGGGCACGTACGGATCTGCATTATCGGCGACCGCAGACGCTTTACGGGTGCCGCGGCGATGAATCTCGCCATTATCGAACGGCTCTCCCTCCCCGTCGAGGAACTCAAGGACGCTGCCTCCGCGGAGGCAGCTGTCTCCGGATGCGATGCGATCGTCGATGCGATCTTCGGGACAGGTCTCGCGCGGGAGGTTTCTGGCCTCCACCGGGAGGTCATAGAACTGATAAACGGAGCCGGAAAGCCGGTCTTCAGCGTCGATATCCCCTCCGGGGTGAACGGCGACACGGGGATCGTCATGGGGGCGGCGGTGCAGGCGGGCTGGACGGTGACATTCGGTCTCCCCAAGGTGGGGAATCTCCTCTTTCCGGGGCACGGACTCTGCGGGCGGCTGTACGTCACCCATATCTCCTTCCCCCCTTCGCACTACAACGACGATTCCGTCCGCGTCGAGATCAACGACCCGCCGGCGCTCCCCCCTCGGAGGGTCGATGGGCATAAGGGAGACTTCGGCGACGTCCTCTTTGTCGCCGGGGCCGCCGGCTACCTGGGCGCCCCGCATTTCGCGGCCTTCTCCTTCCTGAAGGCGGGCGGGGGGTATTCGCGTCTCGCCGCGCCGCGGTCGATCGTGCCGCACTTGGCGGGATCGGGGAGTGAGATCGTCTTCATCCCCCAGGAGGAGACTTCAGCCGGGAGTATAGCTCTCGCCAATAAGGAGTCTCTCCTGGAGCTCTCGAAGCAGGTGGATATGGTCGTCCTAGGACCGGGGCTGTCTCTCGACGAGGAGACCCAGGAACTGGCCCGTGACCTCGCCCGCGGAATCGAAATCCCCCTCCTCGTGGACGGGGACGGGATCACCGCCCTGTGCGAGGACCTTAAGGTCATACAAGAGAGAAAAGCGCCGACGATCCTGACCCCACACATGGGTGAGCTGTCCCGGATCACCGGGATCGGCGTCGAAGAGATACGGTCAAACCGGATAGAGGTGCTACAGAAGGCAACCGCCGACCTGCATGCGATCATCGTCATGAAGGGGGCGCACTCCCTGATCGGATATCCCGACGGGAGGGTCTTCATCAACCTCAGCGGCAATCCGGGGATGGCGACGGCCGGATCGGGGGACGTCCTCGCCGGGACGATCGCCGCGATGCTCGGCCTGGGCCTCTCCCTCGAAGACGCCGTCAGAAAGGGTGTCTTCATGCACGGATTCGCCGGGGACCTCGCCGCTGAATGCGAGGGCGAGGACGGTATAACGGCCGGGGATATCATGGAGTACCTCCCCCTCGCGGTAAAGATGGACCGTGAGGGGCTGGACGGTGCCCTCCGCGCGCGCTATGAGGGAATGACCCTGATATGAAAGACCCTACCCGGGTATTTCGATGTTGAGAGCGTACTGGAGGACGACGTAGGCCAGGTATATCCCGAGGAGCCAGATCCCCTGCCACCGCCTGAACCACCCGTCCCTGTTCATGAAGATGAAGGCTCGGAAGGAGTAAAGGATGATGAGCATGGCAGGGAAGTGAAAGGTGAAGAAATTCTGGGGGATAAAGAGCGGTTTCACCGCCGCGGAGGCGCCGATGACAAAGAGGCAGTTCAGGACGTCGGCCCCGACGATATTGCCGACGGTGATCTCCGGGTGACCCTTCCGGATGGACGTCAGCGCGGTTATCAGCTCGGGGAGCGAGGTCCCGAGGGCCACCATCGTGGCGGCGATGACATCCTGGGGCACGCCGACCCTGAGCGCGATCTCTGCCGCCGCTGGGACCAGGATACGCGCCCCGGCGACGACAATGAACAATCCTCCTGTGATCATCGCCCAGCAGACCCCTGCCTGCAGAACCGCCGAATCATCCTCTTCCTCTTCATTCGAGCCGGTACTCTGCCGGGACCACCGGTAGGCCAGGTAGAGGTATGCCCCGAGGAGTGCCAGGAAGAAGAACCCCACCCACCGCTGCAGCACCGGCTGGCCGGGCATGGAGGCGAGCGCGTAGACGGCAATGACGACAAGGAGCGTGGCGACCCCGACCTGCACCAATCCCGTCCGGTGGAGGATGAAACGGTTGACCGGTATGGGGGCCAGGACGCAGGCAAGGCCGAAGATCAGACCGGTGTCGGCGACGATGGAGCCCACGCCGTTTCCCAGGGCGAGGCCGGGATTCCCCATCCACGCCGCCATGACCGACACGAACGCCTCGGGGGTGGTGGTCCCGAGCGAGACGATCGTCGCGCCGATCACGATCTTGGAGAGACCGGTGCGACGGGCCAGGGCGACGACGCCGTCCACCATCCAGTCGGCCCCCTTCGACAGGAGCGCTATGCAGGCGATAATGATCGCCAGAAGGAGGAGGATGGGGGCCCCCGCCATCAGATCGTGAAGGGCGTCGGAATTCCACAGCCAGTGAAGCTTCTCCATATGACAATCATCTCCCGCAGGGTACGAGGCATCAAGGCCGGGCGTCTACTCTCTGAGGCCGGCGATGAATGCATTGGATGACTCAATCGATTTGTCCATTTGTTTGACCAGACCATCGATCTGCCCCCGCAGTGCCGAGAATTCGACCTTGAGCGAGGCGATCGCCTGGGCGTTGAGGTTGTGCTTCAGGAAAAGGACATTGTCATAGAAGGTGCCGAGGACCGGCTCCATCCCCTTCTCGGCCCGGTGCATCCCGGCGAGCATCTCACGGTACCGGAAGCGGGTCGTCTCCATCCGTTTCCTGCTCGCCTCGCGCAGGTCGGCGCTGGTGTACCGGCCCAGCTCGTCCTTCCACTCGGCGAAGAGGGCGTCGGCGACCGCCTCCACCTGGTCGATCCGCGACGAAACTGCCTGGGCGGCCTTTCGGCAGTCCTCGTACTCCGCGTTGAGCCTCTCGTACGCCTTTTTCAGATCGGTATCCTCCAGACGGACGACGGAGGCGAACTGTTCGAGGGCGGAAGTGAATTCCTTCTGAGCCTCGACCTGGGAATCCCGCGCGTCTTTGATCCGGTCGACGAGTATGTCCCGCTTGTGGATACCGACCCGTTCCATGGCGTCATAGTACGCCGCGGCGCACCCCCCCAGCAGGGCGAGAACCACGACGCCGGTCACGATCAGTCGAACGGATATGCGGTGTACGGTAACCATCATCTTTTCTCCTCTTATGTGGTCTGCACGGCGCTCATCACGCCCGGAAAACGGTCACGATGCCGATGGCGATGAATCCGATCCCTGCAATGATGGAGAGGTATTTCTCACTGACATAGTGGGAGATAAAGCCGCCCGCGAGGACGCCGATCCCCGACGCGACGATGAGGGCCAGGGAGGCGCCCGCGAAGACGGTCAGCTTGCTCACGCCTTTGTCAGTCGCGAAGAGCATGGTGGCCAGCTGCGTCTTGTCGCCGAGCTCCGCGATGAAGACGGCCGAAAATACAACAGAGAGGGTTTTGAGATCCACGGTCTTCTCCTTGCTGAATAGATGTTCATCCAGGCCGAGGGGCACCCCGGAAGACTCCCCCCGATGCCCCTTCGGCGTGCTTCACGATATCGTGTATGAGTCGAGCAGCCTGCGTTCCGTCTCCCCTTCGATCGTGGCGGTCACCTCCACGAAAGGCGCCAGGGGGGAGCGTTCCAGTTTGCCTCTCAGCAGCTGATCGACCTGGAAGATCCCCGCGGAGTTGGAGAGCCTGATTTCGATGCAGACCGGTTTCTTGGTTCCTGGTACGATATTTACTGCGTCCACCGCCTGCGCGGAAAGGGAGTGGATATTGACCTGCCCCGACTCGAAGGGGATTCGTGAACGGCCCAGGGTCATATCCGTTGCGTCGGCTATCTTCAGGACCCCCGCCTCGATCGTCAGGCACCGCTCGTCGGAGCCGTGGGCGACGATGGCGTGCAGGGTCTCGGATACCATCGTCGTCAGCTCCGGCTCGCCGTAGATCCCTTCCAGGAGTTCGCGCGCCTTGCGAAAGGCGATGAAGAGGCTGTGCCGCTCGTGGTGGTCCCGGTGCACCGCGATCCCCGTGTCGTGCAGACAGGCCGCCAGCACCACGATCACCTCCGCGTCTTCGGGGGTCAATCCGTGATTTGTGACGACGCTCGGCTCGACGCCCCCCTTGACCAGGAGGCGGACGATGCGCAGAGAGGCGTTGGCCACGATGCGGATGTGCACCGCGCCGTGGTCGCTCATCCCGAGGCGGTCCACCGCATTCACATTCGCGCACTTCCAGATCTGAAACAGTTCACGATCCGCGTTGATTCGCTCTGCCAGATCGTGCAGTTTTTTGTTGTTGCGTACAGGTATCTTGAATTCCACGGGAGTCCTCTGTCCCATGCCGTGCCTCCAGACGGGCGTGCCGCTGGGGTGTTGTGCCCCGCGCCGGTCGCCGTTCCTCGCAGGTTCAAAACAGGATGAACACAACCGCCCGGCGGAGAATCGTCCCCCTTTCATATCAAACCGGCGGTCTCCTGACAATCAGTATCTCAATTGTGCGGAGCATTCTCAATCGGATGGGGAATCGCATCCGGGACCGGAGGACCAACCGTAGCGGGGGAACCACAGGATATCTTGCGGTTTTAAGAAAAATGTACTACAAACATATCTTAGTAACCCGGTCTGGTAAACCGACGGGTCAGGAGCAGGGACGTCATGGCAATCGCACATAAAATCGAGGGATTCATGGAAACATCCTCTTGGATACGGAGGATGTTTGAAGACGGAATCAAGCTGAAGCAACAATACGGGGCGGAGAATGTATTCGACTTCAGCCTCGGCAATCCGAATGTCGCCCCCCCGGACCGGTTCCGGGAGCTTCTGGCGGCGGTGGTTGAGGAATGCGGATGCACGCCCGGCGCCCATATGTATATGCAGAATGTGGGGTATACGGATACGAGGACCGAGATCGCGGCCTATCTATCCCGCGGGCATGCGGTTCCCCTCTCTGCGGACCATATTGTCATGACGTGCGGCGCGGGGGGGGCGCTCAATGTCGTCTTCAAGACCCTCTTCGATCCGGGGGATGAGATCGTCATTCCGAAACCCTTCTTTGCCGAGTACACCTTCTACGTGGACAACCATGGCGGTATCCCCGTCTTTGTCGAGACGAACGAGGATTTTTCCCTGAACCTGGATGCCATCGAGAGGGCCGTGACCGGCAGGACGAAGGCGATCCTGATCAATTCTCCGAACAATCCGACCGGAAAGGTGTACGATCAGGGATCTATCGAAGGCCTGGCGGCGCTGATCGATGAGAAACAGAAAGAATTTGGTGTGGAGATATACCTCGTTTCCGATGAACCGTACAGCACGATCGTCTATGACGGGATCACGGTTCCCAGTATCCTGAAGGCCTGCAAGAACAGCCTGTTGATCACGTCCTATTCGAAGAGCCTGTCCGTGCCGGGAGAGAGGATCGGCTATGTCGCTGTTAATCCCGGTGCGGCGGGTCTCGAGAAGATCATCGGCGGACTGACCCTCTCCAACAGGATACTCGGTTTTACAAATGCGCCGGCCCTTATGCAGCGGGTCGTGGGGAAAATGCAGGGGGTATACGTTGATGTCGAACACTACCGAAGAAAACGGGACCTGCTGTGCAATGGGCTGTGGCAGGCAGGGTTCGAGTTTGAACCGCCCGGCGGGGCCTTCTACCTCTTTCCCCGGACACCGATAGACGACGATGTGGAATTTGTCCGCGCCCTCCAGAAGAAGAATATCCTCGTCGTGCCGGGGAGGGGCTTCGGCGGTCCTGGACATATCCGCATTTCTTACTGTGTCGATGACGCCACGATCACCAACGCGATGGACGGATTCGCGGCGGTGATGAAACAGTATCGCCAGAAGATCAGGGGGAGGGTCATATGAAAGAGAATCGACCGTGGGGGCATTACGAGGTCCTTTCCCATGAGGGAGACCACAAGGTGAAGAGGATCGTCGTCAGTCCCGGCAAACGCCTGAGCCTTCAGAGACATACCAATCGCTCCGAGCACTGGTACATGCTGAGCGGAGAGGCCCTTGTCACCATCGACAGGGAAGACCGGCCGGTCAAGGGCGGGCAGTCGGTGGATATCCCCAAGGGGATGCTGCATCGTTTGAAGAATACGGGGAAGGAACCCGTTCGGTTCATAGAGGTTCAGACGGGGGACTACCTCGGCGAAGACGATATAGAGCGGGTCGAGGATGATTTCGGGCGGGCGTAGCGGAAGGGATTGAGATGGAAGCCGTGACGGTTACCATACTCGGATCGGGGACCTGTGTCCCGTCTCTCAGGCGCAGTTCCTGCTCCGTGCTTGTCGAGACGGGCGGCGCAAAACTCCTCTTCGATATGGGTCCCGGCACGATGAGGCGTCTCCTCGAGGCGGGTATTACGATAGGGGAGGTATCCCATCTGTTCTTCAGTCACCTTCACCCGGATCATACCGGTGAACTGGCCAGCTTTCTCTTCGCAAGCAAGTATCCCGAGGGGCGCCGGAGGCAGAGAAGACTCAGAATCACGGCCGCCGAGGGGTTCATGGATTTTTACGGACGGCTGACGGGGGTGTACGGGCGGTGGATCGAGCTGGAAGAGGGGATCGTCGACATCTTCGAGATGAGCGCGGCACGGCCGGATTCCATGCACTTCGACTGTGCGGATATCAGCACCCTTCCCCTGGCCCATACCGAAAGCAGCATCGGGTACCGTCTCACCATGCCCGACGGCTCCTCTATTGCGTATACGGGGGACACCGATTACTGCAGAAACGCGGTGCGGCTCGCAACGAACGCGGACCTGCTCATCTGTGAATGTGCGCTTCCGGATGGGATGAAGGTCGACGGGCACCTGACCCCCTCGCTCGCGGGGCGGATCGCCTCGGAGGCGCAG
>JAFGSH010000117.1 GCA_016934695.1 Deltaproteobacteria bacterium | reverse complement strand
GACGTGAACGCCCGCGAGCAGAACGGACAGTTGACCCGCATGGCTTTCACCTCTCTCATGTGGGCCGCCTCCAAGGGCCACGCCGGCGTGGTGGACGTGTTGCTGGCCGCCGGGGCCGATGTGCATGCCGAAGACAGCGGGGAGCGCACCGCCCTGATGATGGCCTCCTCCGGCGGCCACGGGGAGATCGTGCGGCGTCTGGTCGCGGCCGGTGCGGATATCCACGCGACGGCATACGGGGATGACACGGTCCTCCTGGCGGCGGCCCGGGGCGGCCATGCCCCGGTGGTGCGGTGGCTCCTGGAGCAGGGGGCCGGCGTCAACGGGGCCAACGATCTGGGTGAAACCGCCCTCATGGCGGCGGCCGTACGGGGGCATCGGGAGACAGCGGAAGTGCTACTCGCCGCCGGAGCGGCAGTCGAGGCCCGGGATGGCATGGGCAACACGCCCCTCATACTGGCGGCGGCGGGAGTTCTCCATGAAGCGGGGGGGCATCCGGCGGTGGTCCGGCTCCTTCTCGACAACGGTTCGGAGATTGACGCCTCAAACGACGACGGTGTCACCGCCCTGATCATTGCGGCAACCCGGGGCAGTCTGGAGACGGTCCGCTTGCTGCTGGCCGCCGGGGCCAACCGCGACGCGGAGATCCTCTTCGGAGGCGATCAGGGAGAGACCGCCCTCTCGCTGGCCCTCCGCAATAATCACGAAGACGTGGCGCGGCTGCTGCGGGATCGGGGGGATACCGGGGGCGCGTCTCAGCATTTGACAAAATGAATCGATTACCATATGCATTATCGAGGTATTCATCACGGCAACAGCTACCGGGAGGCTCTATGAAAAAGGCAATACGAACAAGAATGCTCCTGTCAGTGCTCATCCTTGCGTCCGCACCGGTTTTTCTGTCCTGCGCCTCGGCGCCGGCGACTTCCCGGGAATCTCAACCGACGTTCATCAAGAGCGAGGGCCCTTATTATATCGGCGACAGGGGACCCGCCGGCGGATGGATAATCTACGACAAGGGGAATAATTCCGAAGGGTGGCGATACATGGAAGCCGCACCCGTGGACCAGACGCCCGACAGCTGGCGTCACGCGGGCCTCGCAGAATGGGGCTGTCACGGAAAGGCAATCCCGGGCGCCCGGAACACCGCCATCGGGAAGGGAATGCTCAACACAAAAGCCATTCTGGATGGATGCGATGAACCGGATACGGCGGCCCGGATGTGCGCCGACTATCGGGGCGGCGGGAAGGACGACTGGTTTCTGCCGACAAAAGATGAACTGGAACTGATATTTACCCATCTGTTCAAACAGCGAATCGGCGGCCTTCGTCTCGGCGAGTACTGGAGCTCGACTGAAACCACCAACGGCCGGCATGCCTGGCATCACAATTTCACCAACGAAAAGCAGCTCTACTGCAATAAATATCCCAATTATCGCGTCCGCTGCGTCCGTGTCTTCAAGGGTAAAGAGGGAGAGGAAGGAGTAAAATCGGATGCCCGAGCCGCGGGAGAGGCTGTTGCCGCACGGACGGAAGGACCGGTCGTTGCCAGGGCCGACTCAGGAATGACCAAGGAAGATGAGTGCAACAACTACCAGCGCATAAGCCGCCTGGCGGCAGACGTCCGGCAGGAAAAGATCCGGGAACTTCTCGACTACATGGATCGCAACGGGATCAAGTACTACAACTATCTGGATTTCAACCAGCACTACATTCATATTAATTTGAATGGCATGCTTGTAAGCAGCGACCGCGTCATCGGCACCAGCACATCACACAGTTTGACCGTTCCGGTCCGGTTTTCCTCGTCGCTGCCGTCTCATGAACTGGGCGCATACATTTTCGGCACGACTCAGGGAAAGGCCTTCCTGGAGAACTGCATATTCGACATCACGGGGCACGTTTTTTCTGGACTCATGACACGCGGAGACCAGCAGGAAGGCGTCGCCACCCAATACCATATCCACACGTCGCTGGCGACCATGGGGCATCCATTTACCCAGTTGCGCCCGTACCAGGACAGCCGAGTGGCTGCGCAGAAAACCTGGGTGGTGCCTCTCCGGGATTCCCTTGGCCAGGTATCGCAGGAAAAAAGGGACCACGTAATCAGGCTTATCGAACAGCTCAATATGAGGTAACGGTCACGGCGGTTTTCCATCGCGCTATTTGTTCTTGGCGACCACCCACACGGCATGGACGATACCGGGAATATATCCGAGGAGAGTCAACAGAATGTTGATCCAGAAATGTTTCCCGACACCGACCTGAAGAAACACCCCCAGAGGCGGCAGTAGAACGGCGCATATAATCTTGATAAACTCCATGAAATTCCCCTCCCTTGCGCAGTTTTGGCGTACATGACAACCGCATATGCTGATCCGCGCCTCCGCACCTGTTATCCCGGAACTGCGCTATGATAGCTCGCTTTCCCGCTTTGTGCAATGTTTCTCACAATTCCATCGTGCCCCCCCCCAAGAATTCCGCATGATACCCCGCAATCAGTTTCTCACAAACGCTTTTCCAGGCAGCCTGCATGGATTTTCTCCCGCTGCAGCGGCCACATTTTTTTGATCCGGGAGGGTTTTTTGCTTGACATTATGTAAAATACACTTTATATAGTACATCATATAAGGTATATTATGACAAACAACACGTGGGAGAACAACCCATGGCAACATACAGGAAACTCTTCAAGGTATGGGAGGTCATGAAATATGGGGGAATCTCACGGCAGACCGTTCACAACTACACGCAGATGCGTCTGATCAAGGAGACCGAGCGGACCGATTCGGGCCATCGGCTGTACGATGAGAAAGTGTTCGAACGGTTGGAAAAGATAAAAAAATTGCAGGAGAAAGGACATTCGCTGCTTCAGATCAAGGATATTCTCGATAGCAACAGGACTCTTAATTGAAAGGTGTGACAAACGATGCCCTTCCCTGAACTGTCATTTCACGAACTGTACGATCTGAGAAAAAGCTGCACCTGTCTATTCCCCGAGAAGCGATTCTCCGAGATCGACACCGATTTCCTGGAGAATCTGAATAGCGAACTCCTGCGGCGCACCTACAAAAAACGAATCTTCGATTGCCATCCCGACCGGCTCGGCGCGGCTTCCGAGTCGATGATCCGATTCAAAACGAGGGAATCCCAGCAGGTCAACGAAGCATACGAGAGGCTGAGGCGATTTATACATGGAAGGAATGAGTGGATATATACCGTCCTCACCTCAGGCACCTGCACGGCAAACCGTTGCACCGACGGAACAGGTAATGCACAGTGCCGCCACGACCGCGCGGATATCCTCGAACGGTTAAAACGTCATATCCATCCGGTTGCGACCTCTTTCAGGGGGTTTTTCAAAGACATGCCGGGCGAATCGGCGAGGTCTGTGCGGGGGGTATAACAGGGAAGATTTCGCGGCACGACTCTTTTCAGCGCTGCCGTCTGTTCCAGAGGGCAAAGAATGGCTCGAATCAGGTATTGCCTGCACTGCGGTCATGAGCTTACACTGCAAAAGATCAACGGCAAGGAGTATCTCGCCTGCCCGGCGAAAAACTGCGAGTATGTCTTCTGGGACAATCCGCTGCCCGTCGTTGCCGCGGTCGTCGAACACGAGGGGAATGTCCTCCTGGCCCGCAACAAGGCCTGGCCGCCGAAGATGTTCGGATTGATCACAGGGTTCCTGGAAAAGAGGGAATCCCCGGAGAATGCCGTTCTCCGGGAAGTCAGGGAAGAGCTTGGTATCGATGCCGGCCTGGAAGGCATGATCGGCGTCTATCCCTTTCCGGAGCAGAATCAGATCATTATCGCCTATCACGTATCGGCACAAGGCGAGATAGCCATGGGAGATGAGCTTGCCGAAGTGATATCCGTGCCGCCGGACAAGGTACGCCCCTGGGCACTCGGAGCCGGACCTGCTCTCAAAGACTGGCTGGAGAGACTCGGTATCAAAGGATCATGACAATCAGCATCACCCCTGAGCACGCTTCGTGCCGGAAATTCCGGAATCACTCTACAACCAACCATTAATGAACAAAGGCCTGTTTGTTACACTCGGCATTCCATATCGCAGAATAAAATATTTTCTATTGCATTTTGGGATATAATGTAGTGAACAATCTTCGGAAGGCATGTCTCCGGGAGCGCACACGTCAAAGACATGCCCTGTATGATACTGTAATGCAATCCATGATGGGGGGATCGAAATGAAACATACCAGGAGAGTTACCGGTCCAAAAAAGACATTTGGACCTGTCTCGATCCGGATCAAAAACCCCGAACTGGTCCGGGAAAAACACCTCCATATCGCCAAAAAGGCATCGGAGCTCTTTATCAAGAAAGGATTCGACCGGACAACCATGCGTGACATATCCAAGGCAACCGGTATGGCCTTGGGAAATCTATACGATTATATTACGAAGAAAGAAGATCTGCTCAGCCTGGCGTTCGATGTCTACCAGGAATATGTCCAGACAGGTCTTGATTACAGACAGGTCACAAAGATCGATGATCCAGAGAAGATGTTAAGACTGCTTGTTCGCGAGTCCTTGCAGAATGTGCAAGTCTTCAAAGAGGAGATCATAGTAATGTACAGGGAATCCAAGATCCTGCCCAGGAAGGACTTGGAAAGGGCCATGAAACTGGATATGAAGCGTATCAAGGCCATCGAGCACGTCATACGCCAGGGTGTTGAGCAAGGAGTATTTCATGTCCGGGATCCTTTCTTCGCGGCCAGCATGGTTTTCTACCAGCTTGTGTTCCTTGCATTCCGGGGCTGGACGCTCCAGGGGAAATATTCGGAAAAAGAAACGAACGATCTTCTCGAAGAATATATCGTGAGCCACCTTATCGCCTGAATCTCAGTCCAGCGGGCATATCATCCCCGCGGTATTCAAAACCTCTCGTAGTCAGCCCCCCCAGCCGTGCGAGATCGGTCCCTGCGGCCGGCTCTTCGAGGAAAAAATGTCAGCGGTGGCCGCTTCGATCGGCTCCGCATCCAATTGACGGCCCTCAATATCTTGGGCTGCCCGATGACACGGAGCGCGAGCGAATGCTTGCCTGGAAAATTCATCAACATGATCCCGATCAGGATGGTCAGGATTCCCTGCCCGGGGATGAACAGCATGGCGATACCCGCTATGATAAAAACAGCCCCCGCAAGGTTTTTGACTATAAGATACAGGAGGTGCGCCGGAAAACTTGAGTAATACCGTCGGGAGCGCGTCTCTGAACGGAGGAAGTAGTCTTCGGGAATACGGGCGACGAAAAAAGGGAGCACCGCCAGCGTTCCGATAAAGACAAGGAGGGAAAGAGCGGATACCACCCCGAGCAGCATGGCATGGGATTGTCCCCATTCGAATAATGCCGTCACAATATTCATGGTATCGACCGATCCTCTCCCATAATCGCCTTCGCGTATGCATTGGGATACAGGCTGCCCCTGACTGAGAAGTCCTCAAACGACCGGCACGGGCCCGCATGGGCAGAGCCGAACCGTTCGGAGAAAGGGCCGGAACGAGACATCTCTTCGTCCGCTGAGCCGGCGAGCCTCCAGGCAGGGAAGCCAGTCTCCGTCATGCCGGCTCAATCCCTCTGCAGACGATCGACTATCGACTGCGCCTGTCTCTTCAGCGATGGGAAGAACGGCCGGTTCTGTGCCTCTCTCTCATAACAGCGGCGATAGGCCTCAAAGCCCTGCTCCCCGTATCGGAGGGAGTTTTCAAATGCCTTCCTGTCTTCGAGCTGAGAAGATCGATAGATATGAAGCGCCTCGTCCCTCTTTTTCGCAAACCTGTCCCACTCGCTCCGGCACTCCGGAATCTCGGTAATTGCAACCGCCGCGGGGGCGGAGACCAGAAGTACGCGGTTCCCTCTCGTAACAAAGACAAAGATCTCGTCCGGTATAAAGGGACCGATATCCTGGGCGCTCACGCCCAGGGCCGCGTGCGCGAACGAGCCGTCTTCCCCGCTCCTGACCGGCACGTCCGTGTAGCAGACAACCCCGGCATCCGCATGAAAAACGCGGCGGTAGAAATCCCCTGTCTTCGAAAGTTCGCTTACGGTCTTCGGGAGTTCCGGACGTTCGGCCAGGTAGCGATTCAGCAGGACCTCCGTCGTGACAACGAGGGCCTCCCCGTCGGAATCGAATCGAAGTCCGTCGACCTGGGCGAAGCCGGGTTCAGGCCGGAGCGTCAGGAGATTGATCCTTCCCTGTCCCGGGAAGCCTTCGATCGTGACCGGTCCCACGACTGCTCTCATCTGCCGCTCCAGTTCCGCGAGGGCCGGGCGATCAGCAACCGGGTCCGTTGCCTGCGCGAACTGTCTGATGAAGCCGTCACGGCTTGCAATATACCGTTCTTCGAGCGACGCGGCGGGACTCGCTGCCGCGGACACGTTCCCGGCGGGTTCTGCGGCGGAGGCGATCAAAAGACAGACGAGCGAAAGGAACAAGACCAACGCGGGTTTTATGTTCATGGAACGCTCTCCCTGAGGGGAATATGAGATCTCTTATTCCGATACATCAGGATTCGACATGATACGTCAGCGGACGTATCAGCCTCCGCCTTATCTGAGGCTGCCGCGGATCAGCCCCTCCAGCCTGCATCGTTTCCAGGGCAGAGCCTCTTCAGGCCGGCAGTGAGAGATGGCTCCTGAGCAGAAAGCACACGGAAGTGTATTAAAAACCAAGTCAAGGGACATGATTATATATACGTTCGCCGGTCAATCAGGAAGCGTTTGTATACCTGATAATGCTCGGTTTCCTCGTATGTAACGGCTTGCACCGGCACATAATCAAAGCTGTAGATTGTGGCTCCACCACAGGCGAGAAGGATCGGGGAGTGCGTAGCGATGATAAATTGGGCATGCCCAGCCTGACTGTTCTCTCCGATAATCTCAAGCAACTCCAGTTGACTTCGTGGCGACAGCGCCGTCTCCGGCTCATCAAGCAGGTACAGGCCCCGTATCTTATACCGCGAACGAAAATAGGACATTATGGATTGACCATGCGACTGTGTTACTAACGACTTGCCGCCGAAGTACTTCAACTGACCGGGGTCCGCCGTCGCCCATTCCTCCACAATATCCGCAAAATCTCTGAATATCTCCGAGCCGAAGAATGCCCCGGGGACATGCCCGTTTGCCCAATCGATGCGCAGGCACTGATACAATAACTGCTCGTACCGATTGGCCTGATATCGCGGACACTCCGACCTGCTCCAGATATGGATGCCACAGGCATATGCCAAGGCCTCCAGTAATGTGGATTTACCGGTTCCGTTCTCGCCAACGAAGAGTGTTACGGGTGTATCAAAGGACAGGTATCTGGTTTGATGGAAAATCGGCAGGCTAAAGGGGTACTGTGTGTCTGTAGGAAATTTCTCTTGGAGCAGTGTGACACCGTTTACATGATTGGACATTGTATTTCCTCTATGTATCTAAAAATCAACCTTTTCTAACCTTCTCTTAAAAAATCCATTCCGCAAACCGCACACCCTCACCCTATGTAAGACTGCCGCGAATCAGGTCCGCCAGCCCTTCGGGATCGTTTTCCTCGACCAGGGCCTTGATCCGTGCGAGGCTTCGTTCATATATCGCAACGACATTGGAGATATCGGGGTTCTCGGTGATGATATCCGCGTAGAGCCGGGGATTGTTGGTGCATACCTTCTCGATAATGGCGAGCTTCGTGTCGAAGATGGGGGTGGAGAACTTTCTGAGCTCGGCTGGATCGATACCGGTCTCCTTCAGGGCCAGTGCCATGACGACGGTGTCCAGGTGGTTCAGCACCTGGGTGATAGACACCATCTCGTCGTGCCTCTCCGGTGTTGTCTCGAAGACGTGGGCGCCCCTTTTGCGAAAGAGGTCCTCCGGCCAGCCCGCCCATTTTTTCACCCTGGCGGGGCAGAGGACGACGTTCATCCCCTCGATCGACGGGACATCAGGACCGAAGAGGGGGTGGCACCCCAGGACCTCAGACCGTGATGACGCCAGCATCGCCCTGACCGGTTCCGCCTTCAGTGAGGTGAAATCCATCAGGAGGGAACTCTCCGGCATTCTCGGGCCGATCTCCCCGATGACGGCGGCGGTGATGTTGATCGGGACGCTGACGATCACGACCCCGCAGGTCCGGGCCATCTCATCCGGGCCCATCCCGCTCGTCCGCCCCGACACGTGGACGGTGTATCCTTCTTTTTTGAAGAAGTCGGCGAACCACCGCCCGATCCCGCCGGTCCCACCGATGATCCCGATCTCGAATGTTTTCATCAGTTCCCGTTTCGTATGTACCTTTTATATGACCGGCCGTGCACCTGAGATGGCCTGTTTGATATCTCTAGCATACCCGGCGACGATATTCACCCTGTTATTTGCGCCGCCGCCCTCCTCGATCAGGCGGACGAAGGCGCTCCCGACCACGATCCCGTCGGCATGGGGCGCGATCTCGCGGGCCTGCTGGGGGGTGGATATCCCGAACCCCACGGCGACCGGCAGACCGGTGATCGCCCGTATTTTCTTCATGTCCTTTTTGATATCGGCGACCCGTGGCCTTGTCGTCCCGGTGACGCCGGTGATGGAGATGTAGTAGAGAAAACCACCGGCGTTTTGCGCGATTTTCCGGATCCTCTCGTCGGTGCTCGTCGGCGCGATGAGCGAGATGAAGTCGATCCCCGCCCGGTCCGTATATCTCCGGAGCTCGGCGGATTCTTCCGGAGGGAGGTCGACGACCAGCACCCCGTCGACGCCGACCGCCCGCGCCCGCTTCGCGAACCGCTCGTTTCCGTAGCTGAGGATCGGGTTATAGTACCCGAAGAGGACGATCGGGATCTCGCTGACCTTCCTCACCTCCCCGATCATCTCCAGGATACCGGAGAGGGTCGCCCCGCCTTTGAGCGCCCGGTGGGAGGCGGCCTGGATGACGGGACCGTCCGCCGTCGGGTCGGAGAAGGGAACCCCGATCTCGAGGATATCGACTCCCGCGCGGTCCAGCCCCAGTATGATCTCCTTCGTCATCTCAAGGTCAGGATCCCCCGCCGTCAGGTAGACAATCAGCGCCTTCGAATTCTCTTCTCTCAGTCTTCTGAATCTTTCGTCGATCCTGCTCACGCCGGACTCCCCTCCCCTCTCTCTTCGATGATGCCGAGGTCCTTGTCTCCCCTTCCCGACAGATTGACGACGATGATCTTCTCCCGACTCAGGGTGGGGGCAAGTTTCATCGTGTAGGCGACGGCGTGCGCACTCTCCATGGCGGGGATGATCCCCTCGCACCGCGACAGGAATAAAAAGGCGTTGACCGCTTCGTCGTCGTCCACCGTCACGTAGCGCGCCCTCCCCGTCTCGTGGAAATAACTGTGCTCCGGGCCGACGCCGGG
>JAFGSH010000014.1 GCA_016934695.1 Deltaproteobacteria bacterium | reverse complement strand
TGTTCAGGGAAGCGGTCATCAGGATGGCGGTACCCCAGCAGATAGGGACGCACATTTACGGTATCGGCGAATTTTCACGGGAATCCGCTTACCGGCGCTACCTCGAAGAGAGAAGCATCATTCTGTTTAACAATATCGACGATCTGCTGAGGGCCTACCGCCTGGGTTTTAGATTCGAGAGTTTGAATATCGGCAACGTGCATGCGAACCATGGTGCCTACCACCCCACGCCGTCCATATCTCTGAGCGAGGACAACGTGCGAGGGTTGTCCTCGCTCGCCGATTCGGGGGTGAGAATAGAACTGCGGTGCGTTCCGAAAGACAGACCTGTTGATTTTCTGAGAGTGGTAAAGAAATTAGACAAATCCAGAGATACCGGATCCTGACGCCGAGTGTCTGACAAGAGTGCATTCTGCCGGGAAGAAGCGAGAAAGACTTTCTGTCGTGCTGAAGGTGTGTCATGTGGTTGAACTCCCTTGAAGTGGCCCTTCTGGGCGGAGTCATATGCCTGGACCGGGTGTTCCTGCAGGCCATGATATCGCGGCCCGTTGTCGCCGCGCCCCTTGTCGGGGCGGTGCTTTCGGAACCCCTTACCGGGCTGGTAGTCGGGGCCTTTATAGAACTGCTGTGGATCGACCGACTGCCGATGGGGCTGTATGTCCCTCCCAACGATTCAATCGCCGCCATCCTGGCGACGGCGGGGACCGTGCTGGCGGGAAGAGAGCTGGGAGCCTATCCCCGAGAACTGATCGCGCTGTCGATCCTCCTCTTCCTCCCGGCCGCCCTCCTCGCCCGGCAGGTCGATGTGTGGATCGCAAAGACGAATGACGGACTCTCCCGGAGGGCTGCCGAATATGCCCGTTCGGGCGATATACGGGGCCTTGCCGGGGAGCACAGACGTGGGCTTGTAAAGACGTTTGCGGGCGCGTTCTTCCTGATTCTCGTCTGCCTGGTGCCGGGCGTGCTGATTCTCGAGTGGGCCTTGCCCCTCCTTCCGGAGAAAACACTGAAGGGACTCTCATACACGTATTCTTTCATCCCCATTCTCGGTGTCGCCGTGGCCTTGAGCACCGTCAAACTGCGTGGTGCCATCCCCCTCTTCGCAGGGGCCTTTCTTCTTGTCACCCTGATCATGAAGATCTTCTAGACGGGG
The DNA here is from genome assembly GCA_016934695.1 of Deltaproteobacteria bacterium. The sequence continues at coordinate 3,307 of JAFGSH010000014.1, read as the reverse complement.
TATATCTGATGGCGAAGGGTGTCTTGGATATCAAAACGCGCGATATGACGGTGGACGACCTGGATGAGATCCTGATGATCGAACGCGTCTCTTTCCCGACCCCCTGGTCAAGGGGTATCTTTATGGGAGAGATAGAGTATCCCCTCTGTCGCAGTCTTGTGGCCCTTGTCGGGGAACGGATTGTCGGGTATATATGTTTTGCGATCGTCTATGATGAGATCCACCTCAGAAACCTGGCCGTACATGAGAAGTGGAAGAGACAGGGGGTGGCCTCGGAACTCCTCTCGCAGATGATCGCCGTCTCAGCCGTTGAAGGGGCCCAGTACGCCACCCTGGAGGTACGGAGATCCAATACGGCCGCATTAGGGTTGTACAAAAGATTCGGCTTTGTGGTAGAAGGGGTACGGCCTTCTTACTATTCCGATACGAGAGAGGACGCCCTCATCATGTGGGCGGATTTTGGAATATGAAACAGGTGACCTCTGCAGAGCTTTTTTCCCAACGTGAGATGGCCCACGGGCACTTCCTGATGACCGTGCGGACGGAAGCCCCTTTCAGGACATCTCTGCCTGGACAGTTCATCATGATGAGGCCGGAGACCGGCGACTGTCCCTTTCTTCCCCGTCCTTTCAGCATCTATTCCGTCCGTTCCCGTGGCGATGACACCTTTGTGGACATCCTCTATAAAGTGGTGGGGAAGGGGACGGAGGTCTTCTCCCGCCTGCGGGAAGGGGAGCCTCTCCATATCCTGGGCCCCTTGGGGAGGGGATTCGACATTCCTCCTTCGTGCGAAAAAATTCTCCTGATCGCCGGCGGGATCGGAGTGCCCCCCCTCTCGTTTCTCGCGCAGCGCTGCAGGGAGGGGAACCACCCTGCCCGGATCATCTGCTACGTGGGAGCGAGAAGTGCCGGGACGCTCGCCGGCCTGGACAGGCTGCAGGAACACTGCTCCGCGGTGGAGATAAGCACGGACGACGGGAGCAGTGGATATCATGGCCTCGTGACGGAGCTCTTCCGGCGGGACATGGACCGCCACACCGGTGATGACATTCGCATCTATTCCTGCGGTCCGCGACCCATGCTCACGGGTCTCCAGGCGTTGCTGAAAGGCCGGTCGGTTGTCTGTCAGGTTTCTCTCGAGGAACGGATGGCGTGCGGTATCGGCGCGTGCCTCGGGTGTGTGGTAAGGAAGCGATCCTCCAATGGCAAAGACGGCGGTCTGGTCAGGGTTTGCAAGGAGGGGCCGATCTTCGATATCAGCGAAATCGAATTTGGAAAGTGACGGAACTCGACGGGCGACAGGGCGTGCAGGGTGATATATGAGGGTGAAGATGGCGGTTGCGGTAGGGGGTTTGACGCTGAAAAATCCGGTCATGACCGCGTCGGGTACGTTCGGCTATGGTGAGGAGTATGCCGATTATTTGGATCTGAATCGCCTGGGTGCCGTCGTCGTCAAGGGGTTGTCGCTGCACCCGAGAGAGGGAAACCCGCCGCCGAGAATTATCGAGACCGCCTCGGGGATGCTGAACGCGGTCGGTCTCCAGAACGTGGGGGTGGAGGAATTCGTCGACGAGAAGCTGCCGTTTCTCCGCGCGATTGATTCCGCGGTGGTTGCAAACATATTCGGGGAAAGCGTCGATGACTATGTAAAGACCGCGCATATCCTCAGCGGTACCGGGGGCGTGGACGCCATCGAGGTGAATATATCCTGCCCCAATGTCAAAAGGGGGGGAATTGCCTTCGGTTCCGATCCCCTCCTCGCCGCGGAGGTGACGCGGGCGGTGAAGGGTGTCTGCCGGCTCCCCGTCATTGTGAAGCTGACCCCGAACGTGACCGATATAACCGAGATCGCCCGGAGCGTCGAGGCCGCGGGTGCCGATGCCCTGTCTCTCATCAACACGCTTACCGGGATGTCGATCGATGTAGAAAAGAGAACCCCGCACCTGGAGAATATCACCGGCGGTCTTTCCGGTCCGGCGATAAAGCCGGTCGCCCTCCGGATGGTATGGGAGACGGTCAACGCTGTCTCCATTCCTGTCATCGGCATCGGGGGGATCATGAATGCCTCCGACGCCCTGGAATTTCTCATTGCGGGCGCGCGGGCCGTCCAGGTCGGAACGGCAAACTTTATCAATCCCTCCGCGGCCGTCGATGTCGTTGACGGTATCGAGCGATACCTCTCGGACAGAGGCATCGGCGACATCAACGACCTGATCGGGACGCTCAGAATATAGAGCCGTCAGTGGGGAACCTCGCCAATGGCGAAAGCGGATCAGTATGATGTGATAGTGATCGGGGCGGGTCCCGGCGGGTACAGCGCCGCCGCCCGGGCCGGCCAGCTGGGCCTGAAGACCTGTATCATCGAACGGGACACCGTGGGCGGGGTATGCCTGAACTGGGGGTGTATCCCGACGAAGAACCTCATCCACCAGGCCGGCATCTTTCACTCCCGCCTCGAGATGGAGAAGATGGGACTCACCGTTGACGCCGCACGGTTCGATTACGGGCGTGTGCACGATCGATCGAGGAAGGTGGTCGATACCCTGGTTGCGGGTGTCGAACACCTCCTGAAGAGGAGCGGGGTCGGGCATATTCGAGGGACCGCCAGGATTGTTTCAGAGGGCCGGGTGGCACTCGATGATTCAACGGAAATCAAAGGGAGCAATATCGTCATAGCCACCGGATCCCGCCCCCTCCGGATCAAGGGATTTGGATTCGATGAGGAGCAGGTCCTCTCTTCCACGGGGATCCTCTCTCTCGGGGAATTGCCCGAGAGCCTGATCATCCTGGGGGGAGGGGCTATCGGGTGCGAATTCGCCTACATCATGAACCGGTTCGGCGTGCGGGTGCACCTGGTGGAGATGGAGCGGCATATTCTCCCCGGTGAGGACGCACGGGCCGCCGCTGTTCTCGAACGCTCCTTTTCGGAAAGCGGGATCGAGGTCATTACGGGGGGGCGGGCTGAATCTCTCGAGAGGGAGCCGGGGAGGGTAACGGCTGCCCTGACGGTAAAGGGGGGAGGGTCGAGGCGGATAGAGGCCCGGAAGGTGTTGTGCGTCTTCGGCAGGACGCCGAACACCGATGAGATCGGCCTGGAAAATATCGGCCTGGAGACCGACGGAGGTTTCATCCCGGTGGGCGACTATTATCGGACGGCGGTCCATGGGGTGTATGCCGTTGGTGATGTAGTGAAGACGCCGCTCCTGGCGCATGTCGCCTCACGTGAGGGGGAGGTCGCCGTCGAGCATATCGCCGGGCGGGCGCCGCAGCCCCGGATCGATACGGACACCGTTCCTTCGGCCGTCTA
>JAFGSH010000116.1 GCA_016934695.1 Deltaproteobacteria bacterium | reverse complement strand
TCTTCCACTTCGTATACGTCCCGGACCTTCCCCCTGCTGAAGAGGGTTAATCCCTCGAAATTCGTCGTGGTCACGGCATGATTTCCCATAGCGTCCCCCTGTTATCTCAGAAACGGGTTGTTGACCCGTTCGTTTTGTATGGTGGATGTGGGCGTCCTTCCGTAGTTGTGCCCCGGCAGGACAACGGTATCGTCGGGGAGGGTCAGGAGCCGCTGCGTAATCGACGCGTACATGGCTTCCCACGAAGCGCCGGGGAGGTCCGTCCTCCCCAGACCCTCGACAAAGAGGGTGTCTCCGGTGAAGACATACCCGGGGGTATAGAGGGCCATGCCGCCGGGAGAGTGACCGGGGGTGTGTATGACCTCCAGTTCGACCGAACCGACGGTGATGCGATCGCCTTCCACAACGGTTTTGTCCGCGGGAGGGGATGCCTTCCCTCCGAACATGCGCAGCATCATGGGTGGCGTGGAGAGGAGCATGTCGGCATCGTCACGGTGGATGATGAGTTCCGCCCCCGTCTTTGCTTTCATGTCGGCGTTTCCGGAAGTGTGGTCCACGTGTCCGTGGGTGTTGACGATGTATTTGATGGTGAGGCCGGCAGCGGTTGCCTCCGACAGGATACGGTCGGTATCCGCGGCGGGATCGATCACCAGTCCCTCCCCGCTTGCCTCGTCACCCACGATGTAGGCGAATACCGCCATATGTCCCACCTGCATCTGCTTGATAACCATGCGCTCTTGTCCTTCCGATTCTTTGATTAAAGGGCTTTGCTATATTTTTTTTGGTATAAAGTCAATCTCTTTCAGGTTTTCGGCCATTGACGGATGAGCGATCCAGACTTGGTGAAGTTCATTCTTCCTTCAACCACTCTATTCCCCGGAAGGTTCTCCCCGCAGGCCGATCTCGTCGGCCACCTCCCGCATGCCGTTGATGGTGTCTTCGATCAGTTCGCCGATCTCGACGCCCAGCATATCGGCGCCCTTCTGAATGATCGACCGGTCCACGCCCGCCGCGAAGGCCGGGAACTTCCATTTCTTCTTGACCGATTTCACGCTCATGTCCATGACACTCCGGGACGGACGCACCATGGCGTTGGCCGTGACGAGTCCCGTCAGTTCATCGATGGCGTACAGCGTCTTTTCGAGGGTACTTTCCGGTTCCACGTCCGAGCAGATTCCCCACCCGTGGGAGACGACGGCACGGATATACGACTCAGGCCAGCCGTTTTCTTCCAGGATCTTCCGTGTCATGGTGCAGTGCTGATCGGGGAACTGTTCGTAGTCAAGGTCATGAACGAGGCCGATGACCCCCCATTCCTCTTCGTCCTCGCCCCGCTTGCGCGCGCAGTATCGCATGACCCCCTCTACGGCATAGGCGTGGTTGAGCAGGCTTTCGCTCTTGTTGTACTGACGGAGGAGCGCGAGGGCATCCTCACGGGTCGGTCTGTTCTCTGTCATATGCTATCCTCCTTTTTCCTGAGTACGGCCCCGAAGAAGCCGTCCGTTCCGTGACGGTGGGGAAATGTCCTGAAAAACCCGGCTTCGTCCACGAGTGCGGCCGAGACGGTCGCAGGGCGAACAAGCTCAAACTCACTATTATCGAGCAGGAATTTCCTGACCACCTTCTCATTCTCAGCAGAATCGATCGTGCAGGTACTGTACACCATGATTCCCCCCTTCTTCAAGTAAGCGGCCGAACGGTTCAGGATCTCCCGCTGGAGCGTGGGGAAGGCTCCGAGATCCTCGGGGGTGGTGTGCCATTTGATCTCGGGGTTTCTCCGGACCGTCCCTAGCCCGGCGCAGGGGACATCCACGAGGACCCGGTCGAACCGTCCCCACAGGTCTCGGGAGGGAGGCTTCGTCGCATCATGAACAACCGGTTCGATGATCGCTGCCCCCAGCCGGCGGGAGAGCTCCCGGGAGGATTCGACCTTTTTCCGGCTGATGTCCATGGCGACGATTCTGCCGGTATTTTGCATCATCTGAGCAAGGTGCGTCGTCTTGATCCCCTCACCGGCGCAGATATCCAGCACCGCTTCCCCCGGCTTCGGGTCCGCCAGGGAGGAGATCAACTGGGAGGCCTCGTCCTGGATCTGCAACATTCCCTCTTGACACCATGTGGTCTCACCGATCGGTACCGGGAGATCGGAGAGGATAAGTCCATCGGTCGCATACCGTGAAGGAACCACGGTGCAGCCCGATTTTTCCATCTCGGTAATTATATCCGCCGTGGTGGCCTTCAGACGGTTGACCCGGACAGCAAGGGGGGGGATTTCGTTGTCGCTCTCGCACAGGGCGCGTGTCTCTTCGATACCGATTTCGTCCGACCACAGGCGGACCAGCCAGAGGGGATGGGAGTGAAATGTCGAGATATAGGAAAGGGGATCGTCGTCAAAGGAGGGGTATCGAATGGTATCCATACGCCGGACGGCATTGCGCAGGACGGCATTGACCAGGTTCGACCGTCCGGGATAGCGTCTCTTGGTCATCTCCACGGCTTCGTTCGTGGCGGCGTATGCGGGGACCCGGTCCGTTTCCATCAGCTGGTACAGCGCCACCCGCAGGATGTTGCGTATCCCCGGTTCCATCTGATCGAAAGAACCGGTGTATACGTCACGGATGATCCAGTCCAGACGGCCGCGAAGGCGAAGCGTTCCGTAGACCAGGTGCGTCAGGAGCCTTTGATCCTGCGCGGAGGTGAGGATCCCGCGTGAGAGGCCCACATCCAGGAGGGGCTGCGCGAAGGCCCCCTTCTCGACCCTGTCCAGGATCCGAACGGCCAAGGTCCGGGGGGTCTGTTGCATCCCCTTCCGTCTGTTATTCGAGGATGTCATCCGCCGCAAGGGGATGTCCCCTCAGGAAATCGTCAATTGACATCCGCTTTTTCCCTTCGAGCTGGACATCCTGGAGATAGACATGGCCGTCACGTGTTGCCACCTGAAGCCCCGTTTCCATCAGCTGTCCCAGTTTCCCCGGTTCCTTTTCTCCCGAGGACTTTTCCTTCCCCGGCACGGCATAGAAGATCTTCAGTTTCTTGTCCCGGAAGAATGCGTATGCCCCCGGCTGGGAGGAAAGGCCTCTGATGAGATTGACGATTTTCTCCGGCTCGTCGTTCCAGTCGATATGGCCTGTCCCCCGCTCGAGACGGGGTGCCTTGGTGGCAAGAGACGGGTCCTGCGGGGTCGGCATGATCGTTCCGTCCACAACGCCGCGGACGGCCTTGGCAAGGAGATCCCCCCCCATGGCGGACAGTGTATCGTGCAGATTGTCGAAGATGTCCTCGGGCTCGATGGCAATCTCTTCCTGCAGGAGAATGTCCCCTGAATCGACTCCCTCGTCCATCAGCATGATGGTCATCCCGGTCTTCGTGTCTCCGTTGATCAGTGCCCAGTTGATCGGCGCCGCTCCCCGGTACCGGGG
>JAFGSH010000115.1 GCA_016934695.1 Deltaproteobacteria bacterium | reverse complement strand
CCGACGTCGCCAATGCCATCCTGGACGGCACCGATGCCGTCATGATGTCCGAGGAGACGGCGATCGGTCAGTATCCCGTCGAGACCGTGGGTATGATGGCGCGGATAGCAGTCGCCCTGGAGCGGCAGCGGTACACGATACGATCATCCACCTTTCTCCAGGAACAGTTGAAGGGTGACCTGGTCAAGCACCAGATAACCGTTCCGGACACCGTTTCTCTGAATGTCTCCGAGGCCGTCCGCGCGCTGAACTGTCCCTTCGTCCTGACGGCTACCTCGGGGGGGATGACGGCCCGCCGCGTGTCGAGATTCAAACCGGACTGCTGGATTATCGCCTGCAACAACGATGAACGGATCTGCGATTTCCTCCGCTTTTCGTACGGTGTCTTCCCCATGCTCATGAATACCGGCACCCGGGAGTGGCACCGGAGGCTGATCAGCCTCCTCAAGGGTTCGGGGCTTATCCGAAGGGGAGAGCGGGTCATTCTGACGGAGGGGAAGTTCTCGGGCACGACGGGAGGGACGGACTCCCTGGGGATTATCACGATTTCCTGAACGGGCGCGAACCATGAACGGCGAGGAAGCTGTGGCGGGGATACTGGTCGGTGATATCGGGGGGACGAAGACGACCCTGGCCGCCCTTTCCGCGCGGCGAATCCCCCGTGACCTGCTGGCCATCGAGACCTTTCCCAGCGGGGAATTTGCCTCGCTGGAGGAGATCGTTGCGAGATTCCTGGCCGGGAACGATCGGGTATTCGACAGGGCCGTTTTCGGGATAGCCGGCCCCGCCAGGGGAGGGAAGGTCAGAACGACGAACCTCCCGTGGATTGTCGAGGAAGACCGGCTGGCTAAGACCTTCGGGTTTTCCTCCGTTCGTCTCATCAATGACCTTGAGGCGATGGCCTATGGCGTGCCCCACCTGGAGCCGTCGGAGTTGCTGGTGCTCAACCACGGGAAACCCCTGGAGGGAGGAGCAATGGCGGTCATCGCACCCGGTACCGGCTTGGGGGAGGCGTTCCTCGTCTGGGACGGCATGCGCTACCGGCCCCACCCCTCCGAGGGGGGACACGCCGATTTCGCCCCGAAGACCCTTCTGGAGAGGGAACTGTCGGTATATCTGAACGAAACGTTCGGCCACGTCAGTTATGAACGCGTATGCTCGGGTCCGGGCATTTCACATATATACGATTTTCTGAAGGAGAACGGGTACGGCGATGAGCCGTCATGGCTGTCCCCGCAACTGGCGGATGCAGGGGATGCGGCCCCCGTTATCACAAGCGCCGCCCTCGACGATGCAAGGCCGTGCGAGCTGTGCGTCAAGGTCCTCGATGAGTTTGTCTCCATCCTGGGAGCTGAGGCGGGAAATCTGGCGCTGAAGGTTCTGGCGATGGGGGGCGTGTACCTGGGCGGCGGCATCGTGCCCCGGATCCTCCCCTTTTTGCGGAGGGCGGTCTTTATGAGATCGTTCCGGGACAAGGGGCGGTACACCGATCTCATGGACAGGATACCGGTGTATGTCATCCTGGCTCCCGGCGTGGCCCTCCTCGGGGCCGCGTCCGCGGCCCTGGAGCCGTGACATTACGGGTAATGTGCACAACAGGTTGAAAAATGGCGAAGAGAGCGAGAAGGGCGGCACAAACGCGAACCGTATCATGGACCGGCGGGGCATACGGGGATGCGGTGGAACGCGGACTGGCCGCACTGAAGAAGGAGCGGATCGTAGAGCGGATCTGGGCGCACGACCACACGGTCTGGAAACCGGAGTCTGCGGAGATAATCAACCGCCTGGGCTGGCTTCACTCAGCCGGCATCATGTCTAGGAACGTCCAGCGGCTCATGGGACTGGCCGATGCGGTACGTTCCCAGGGGCATGCCCGGCTGGTGGTGCTTGGCATGGGGGGATCGACCCTGGCGGCCGAGGTCCTGGGGGCGACGTTCGGGAGCCGGATCGGGTATCCCGAGCTCGCCGTGCTCGACAGTACCGATCCCGGGGCGGTCCTGGCATGCGCTCGGCAGACCGATTCCCGCCGATCGCTCTTTCTTGTCTCGACCAAGTCGGGGACCACCGTAGAGACGCTCTCGTTCTTCAAATTCTTCTACAATCAGATTGCCGATCTCGTCGGCGCGGAACGGACGGGTGAGCACTTTATCGCGATCACCGATCCGGGTACCCCTCTGGCAGACCTTGCCGGTCGGCATGGATTCAGGGCCACTTTTCTCAACGATCCGAATATCGGGGGGCGATATTCCGCCCTCTCCTGTTTCGGCCTGGTGCCGGCGGCGCTCCTCGGTATCGATCTGGACCTGCTGCTGGAAAGGGCCGTGACCATGTCATCGAACGGAGAGGCGTCCACCGGCGATGCCGCCGTGCTGGGGGTCATCCTCGGAGAGCTGGCCCTGGCCTGGAGGGACAAGATGACACTTATTGCATCGCCTGGGATCGAATCCCTCGGGGATTGGGTGGAACAGCTCATCGCCGAGAGCACCGGGAAAGAGGGGAGGGGGATCCTCCCCGTGATCGGCGAACCGCTCGGCCCGCCGGAGGTGTACGGGGACGACCGTCTCTTCGTTCATCTCCGCCTGGAGGGAGACAGTGCGTATGAACAGGGGCTTGCCGATCTTGAGCGGGCGGGGCATCCCGTGGTTATCATCGACGTGCGAGACCGGGACGATCTCGGAGGGCAATTCTTCCTCTGGGAGATGGCCACGGCCGTTGCCTGCTGGCGGCTGGGGGTCAATCCCTTCGATCAGCCGGACGTCGAATTGTCCAAGGCGCTGGCCCGCCGGATGGTAGATGAGTATAAGGAGAAGGGGAGCTTTCCCGAAGAAGCACCCTCTCTGATCGACGGAGATATCTCTGTCTTCGGAGGCCCGGTATCCGGAGGGGCCGGAGGTTCCCTCGCCTCGTTCGTCGGGGAGGGGATGGCCGACGGAGCCTATGTTGCGCTCCAGGCGTACCTGCACCCCGGGCTCGAGACCGGCAGGGCTCTGGATCTCCTCCGCCTGAGACTGCGGGACCGGTTCAGGGTTGCCGTGACGGTGGGATATGGGCCCCGATTCCTCCATTCCACGGGGCAGTTGCACAAGGGGGATGCCGGGAAGGGGCTG
>JAFGSH010000114.1 GCA_016934695.1 Deltaproteobacteria bacterium | reverse complement strand
TTCGCCGTACAGGGCATGACGGAGACGACAACGATATCCTTCGGATCGACACCCGCATACTCGGCATAATAGGTTTTCGCCATGGCGCCGAACATCTGCTGCGGCGATTTACAGGTCGAGACATGGGCAAGCAGATCGGGATAGAAGTGCTCGCAGAACTTTATCCACCCGGGGGAGCAGGAGGTAATCAGAGGGAGGGTTCCTCCCTCCTTGACCCGTTTGAGGAGCTCATTCCCTTCCTCCATGATGGTCAGGTCCGCCGTAAAGTTGGTATCGAAGACCTGATCAAAACCCAGCCTCCTCAGGGCCGCAATCATCTTCCCCGTGACGAGGGAACCGGCCGGCATGCCGAATTCTTCTCCCAGCGCCGCCCTGATTGCAGGGGCCTCCTGAACCACCACATGCTTGGCGGGATCATTCAGCGCGGCCCAGACCTCTCCGACCTGGTCCTTTTCATACAGGGCACCCACCGGGCAGACCAGGATGCACTGACCGCAGTTCGTGCAATTGGTCTCACCGAGGGGAAGATTGAAGGTCGGGACCACCCGTGCGTCACTCCCCCTCCAGGCGGGGGTCAGGACGGAAACGGTCTGGATCTGTTCGCAGACCGTCGAGCACCGCTGACAGAGGATACACTTCCTCGTGTCCCGCACGATGGAAGAACTGGACGTGTCTATTACCTCGTCTTTCGGGGCAAACATGGCATCGAACCGGATTTCTCTGACACCGACCTGCTCGGCCACCGCCTGCAGTTCACACTGGCCGTGCCGCACACAGGTCGTGCACTCCGGTGGGTGATTCGCGAGAAGGAGTTCAACCACCATCTTGCGTGCCGTGCGAACCCGCTCCGTATTGGTGCGAATTACCATCCCTTCACTGACGGGAAAGACACAGGCGGCCACCAGGTTCTTCTGCCCTTCCACTTCGGTCACACAGACCCGGCAGGCTCCGGGCGTATGCCCGATCTCGGACATCGCACACAGCGTCGGTATCGCAACACCCGCTTTCCGCGCCGCCTCCAAGACGGTGCTCCCCTCCGCAACCGCTACGCTCCTATTGTTTACCGTTACTGAAATCAAAGCCATCCTCACACTCCTTTAGCGGCATCGTATCACTGAGAAATCATCGCATCTCCGACTTGCCGTACGCTCCGTTCCCGTTTCGACTCCAGAGGGAGATCATGCTCTATCATCTCAGCCGTACGAAGAGGCGATAACCCCCGCTCTGTTTCCCCGGGGGTATACATCTATTTCCCTACTTTTACAATTTCCTTTTCCACCCAGAGGGGCGCCATTTCCTTTGCCTCTTCATAGGGGATCCTCCCGTGAAGGAACATGGCCTTGAAATCGTCGAACATGTAGATCCCCAGAAAGATATGGACCAGGAGAAAAAGGATCAGGATCCAGCCGAAGACGAGGTGGAGTGTCCCGAAAAGGGCCGCCATCCCGTGCGGAAGGATATGGGGGAAGCCCCACAGCCCCCACCCGGTCGCGATGAGGATGGTTCCGCCGATGAGGACACAGATCCCGAACAGTTTCTGCCCCGAGTTGTACTTCCCCATGGGGGGAACGGGAGCCTTCTTCCCCAGGAGAAACTTCTGGGGGTATCCGCCCAGTATGGAAAACCACTTGATGTCATTCACCGAGAAGGAGAAGCTCCGCTTGACGAACGCGATCACGCGGTTGAAGCCGATGATGAAATAGGCGATGGCATCCAGGGTCAGGATGACCCCCGTCACCACATGGACCTGCATGTACCGGTTCATCGTCAGTTCATCAAAGGGTTTGAAATACAGCACCACCCCGGTAATCGCGAGGGGGACAAAACTCAGCACCAGGAGATAATGAAAACCGCGTACGCTCCAGGGATGTTTCAATATCCACGTATTATTTTTGCTCATCAGATCTGCTCCTTTTTATAGACGGGTTCTGTCGATATAGTGTTCGGTGTGAAAGAGCTCTTCCGAAACCTCGCTCAGGGGATGCCCGGCAAAATCCTTGTAGAGTCTCGCCACGCCGCTGTTGGCATGACTGACGCGGATCTTCGAGGTCGCGTCATCCTTGTACAATCCACTGATCCGCGCCCGGATGTAGCTGTTCCGTTTGACGACCGCAGATCGGATCCAGACGGCGGGAAGGGCAAGAATAGCGATCACAATACCGCTGATTGTCATGAACTCCCTCCGCGAGACATATGAAGGGCTTTCTTCATATTGATATCTTTCGTCTTTCATCTCTTTCTCCTTTCCATTACTTCCAGCCGAACAGCGGCAGGGCGGCCTGCAGCCAGGAGGATCCCTCGGACTTGATCGGCTGTCCGCCGCCGTTCACACACCCGCCGGGACAGTTCATAACCTCGATGAAGTGGTACGGGGAAGTTCCCGCCATTACCCTTTCCAGGACCGGTTCTATGTTGCCCTTGATACCGTTGACGACGGCCAGGTTAACGGTCACTTCCTTGCCGTATTTTGTGTCCATCAGGGTAACGGAGGCGCTCTTGACCCCCTTCATCCCCCTCACCGGTTTGAACTCGAGGGGCTTCAGTTCGTTGCCGGTCAGTACCCTGTAGGCCGTTCGAACCGCGGCTTCCATCACGCCACCCGTATTGCCGAAGATCGTCCCCGCGCCGGTGTACTCCGCCAGGGGACCACCGTCGACATCACCGACCTTCGCAAAATCGATCTTCATCTTCCTGAAGAGGCGGGCAAGATCGCGGGTCGTCAGGACCGTATCGATATCCGGATAGGGGGTATCGGAACCCGCCTTTCCCTCTTTCTTGAGGAAATGATAGGCACTGTTGAACTCGGGCCGTGACGCCTCGAACTTCTTGGCCGTGCAGGGCATGATCCCCACGGTGTATAAGCTCTCCGGAGGTTTTTCCCAGATCTCCAGGGCCCCGTATGTCTTGGCGAGGGGACCGGCCATCTGCTGGGGAGATTTCGCGGACGAGACATGAGGCCTCAAAGACGGATACTTGGTCTCCAGGTACCGGACCCAGGCGGGGCAGCAGGAGGTAAACTGCGGAAGGGGACCCACGTGACCATGCCCCTCTTCTCCGAAGAGGGCATGCCGTGCCCTGACGATAAATTCCGTCCCTTCTTCCATGATGGTCAAATCCGCCGCGAAATTGTTGTCCAGGATCTCGAATCCCGCCTTCTTCAT
>JAFGSH010000113.1 GCA_016934695.1 Deltaproteobacteria bacterium | reverse complement strand
TTCACGTTGTTTGCCTCATACCGGCGGAGGAAGGCGATGAGGAGGGGGGCGTATCGGCGTGTCGCCTCTGCGAGGTGGATGACGGGGCCGATCTGCTCCCGGAAGGCCGTCTCCTTGGCCTCGATCATACCGCGGGGACCGGCGTACGAGGTTTCGTACTCCCGCTGGAGCGGGGCGTACCCGTCGGGCGGGATGAGACGGCTTCTCATCGCGTATATCCTCGCGTGGAGGTAGACGTCGTCCGCGTAGTATCTCATGACCCCTCAATCCGTCAGCAGGATGGAGACGATCCGTTCCCGTATCTCGCGGCCCAGCGACGGGTCCCGGGACAGCGCCTCCATTTCGCCCTCCGCCGTGTGAAATGCCGTTTCGGTCTTTCTCTGCGCCTCCGCGACCGCCTCCTTCAACCGGGCCTCGTTCTCTCCGGTGATACGAGCGCACTCCTCCGCCTTCCGTTCTTCAACGGTCTTACGGTGCGATTCGATCTTTCGCCGTGACGCCTGCTGGGCCCCTTCGATCTCGTCGGCGCACCGTTTCTCGATCTCCATGATACGGCTGATCGTGTCGTCCATGCCGGTTCTCCTGTCGGTGGCCCTCTACAACCGGAGGAGGGCCTCGAAGAGACTCATATCCTTGCCCTTTTTCTTATAAGAGAGAAGGGGCGCCGTCGTTGTCCGGATGAGCTGTTCCGTCACGCTGTCCAGCAGGAACCGCGCCGCTGCGTTCTTACCCCTCGATCCGATGATGACCAGATCGATGCCGTATTCCTCCACGGTCTGGGCGATTGTTTCGTATGGTTTCTTGTGTATCCTCACGATGATCGGATTGAGATAGATCCCCTTGAAATTGATATCTTTGATGAACTCCCGGCACTTCTGCTCCGCGTTTTTCTCCATGACTTCCGCGAATTCTTCGTATTCTTTTCCCCGCTTGTAGTATCCCAGCGGCACATCATAGACATGCACACAATAGATGCTCGGTATCTCATGGGCGACGGCAAAGTCGATTGCCAGTCTCATCGCATCCGCCGCGTTTTCGGAAAAATCGACGGGGACAAGGATAGAGATCTCTTGCGGGTGGTGTGTCCGGGGCTCGACCTCTTGGGGGACATACAATGTCGAACAGGCCGCCTTCCGGGAGATACTGACGGGGACTGTTTCTTCTCCGGTAAATTCACCGCTTATCTTCCCGAGGATGATAAGATCGGCTTCCTGCTCCCGTAATCTCCGGAGAATATCGATCTCCACCAGCGGCGATTCCGGGATTATGTCGTATTCAAGTTTTGTGGCGGGAGGGCCGTCATAATACTTTTCGACCAGCTCCTTCATCAGACGTCGGGTGGTTTTCTCGATAGAGGAAGGAACACCTGCGCCTGCCTTCTCCGGCAACTTTCCGCGGCTGACGATATGGGAAAAGGTGATCCGTTCCGATGAGGCCAACCAACTGACGAGTCCCGCGTACCGAATCTTTGTCTTGTCCTGTTCACCCAGTGCGAGTCCTACGGTAACATTTTTGAATTGGTACATGGCTCCCTCCTTTCCGCGCTCCGGTGGCCGCTCTGATATGCAGTGTTCAGTTCAGAGATGCCGTCGTCCGTCATGGTCCCGTCATGGTCTCAGGTTCTCCCTTCCCGGATACACCCCCGCTTCGCGTTTGCCCCGGCAGGGGCAAACGGGCGGGGGTGATCCTGGTCTGTTTGAAATGGTTGATTAGTCTTCCAGCCGGAACGATACTCTGACCCGTGAACGGTAGCTTTTAACTTTCCCGTCTTCGATGGTCATATCCAGTCTGGTGACTTCAGCAATCCTCAGATCGTGAAGGGTTGAGCTGGCCGTTTCTACGGCATTTTTGGCCGCATCTTCCCATGACAGGGCACTGGTTCCCACTAACTCGATGATCTTGTAGGTACTGTCAGGCATGGCATTCCTCCTTTGGGTTGGAAGGTTAATAAAAGTGGTTTATGCCTGGATTGCAGACCGACTCGTGTGGGTGGCGGATGTGAAGGGTTCGAATGGACTTGAAGAGGGTCTTTCAAACACGTCATTACAGAAACAAATTCCGTGCGAAAACAATTCAAGCGTTTCGAAAAAGAACGGATGAAAAAACCGCGAAGCACAGCACAAAACTTCCGATGCGCTTCCCTGTGTCCGTTGTCTATATAATGAGGGAGAAACGGGACTTTGTCAATCACTTTCTCCGTGTGACGGGGGTATTTTGTCCTGTTACGGAATCTCCGCTGACAGGTATGGAAAATGAATTCTGCAAGAAAAACAGTTGCTATCGGCCGGTATCCCCGTGCTGGCCGGGGATGTCATCATGGCGGGGCGGTCCTTCCCCTTTTTTCAGCTTCCGGGCCGATTCGGCTATATGGAGGGAGCGCTTTTTCAGCTCGTAGAACCCATGCCACCAGGCGTAGTCAGGCGCCATCATGGCTGTCCCCATCCGGGCCCGGCGTCCCTCGTGGTGCCACAATTCATAGAACTCCCACTCGAGATCCTCGTCGAAATAGCGCTCATCGGAAAGGAGGCCGGATTTGTAGAGCTCGTCCATGAGATCACGCGCGGGGCGGTAGTATTCATTGTTGTAATTCGCGACGACACGGTCCAGATTCCGGAAGTGGTCGTCCGACCAGGTGGCGGAATGGCACTGGAGACAGACCCGTTTCATGGTGCCCCGCTCCTCTTCCCAGTCCGTCGGGGCCGGGAAGGGCCGGAACTCCGAGGGGCGGACCGTCAGCGGGGCCTGGGTTTCCCAGGAGAGGCGTTTCGTCACGTCGTGGGATCGCTCCACCCCGGGGACGGCCGACATATGGCAGGCCGAACAGGTGGGGGCCCGGTAGTCTCTCCCCGCCGTCC
Source organism: Deltaproteobacteria bacterium (assembly GCA_016934695.1). The sequence continues at coordinate 3,815 of JAFGSH010000113.1, read as the reverse complement.
AGGTCCCGTCGACAGGTTCCCACTCCCATCGGTCTCCTTCGGCGTGATAGATCGTCCCGTGTTTGGACTCGTTGTAGATTTCGATCTGGGGATGATCGGGTCCCAGATGGCACTGGTCACAGGCCTCCGGTTTTCGCGCCTCGGCTACGGAAAAACGGTGGCGTGTGTGGCAGCTCGAACAGCACCCCCGGCTCCCGTCGGGGTTGATCCTGCCGATCCCGACATTGGGCCAGGTCCCCGGCGTGGGACGGCCGTCGATGACCGCAACGTCCGTCCCGTGACAGGTGTAACACCCCGTTGTCCGCTCGATCTCGTTATTCATGTCGTGGTTCAGCCAGTAATCGACCTTCCAGATGATATCCCGGGTATGAGCATGCTTGCTCCGGTCGAACTGAGAGGCCTCCTCCGGGTGACAGCCGGCGCAGCGTTTCGGAGAAACCACGACCGATATGGGGGCGGGGCTGTTTTTCAGATGGCTCGTGCTGGTGGTGTTTGTGTTGTCACCACCCCGGTGGCAGTCGTAACAGGTGACGCCCACGGCGGCGTGAACGCTCTGTTCCCAGTCGTGGTACAGGGCCGGTTTGGTGTGCCGGTGACAGGACAGGCAGGTCTGCTCGGTCGCCGCGGTTGTGTGGACCTCCGGCGCGGCGGTGGGGGTGAGGGAAAACGATCCCCATCGCCATACGCTGATGCAGGCGACGATGAGAAAGATGATGACCAGATTCGTATAGGCCATCACCACGAAAACCCTGTGGGCCCGAGCGGGAGATGCGGAGGGTTCGCCGTGACCCTCTGCCAGGCTACCCATCTGTTTCACCTTCTCGAATACTTCCGTGCCGTGGGGGGCTCCCTTGAGGGCCTCCGTCAGATCGGTCCCGGCCCCGTGCCTCCCAAAGTGACGCCCCCCCTCCCACTTCTCGCTGTCCGTCACGTCGTATATCGTGTTCTCATGGACCACATAGGCCGGTCTTCCCCCTGACCCGTCAAAATCGGCCAGGGAGGTCCGCGTTACCTCACCGGGGGACTGCGGAGCCGGAGGGACGGATGCTTCCGTTTTCATCTTCCGGTGGACGACCGTGATGGCCGCGGCTGCGATCATGACCATTATGAGAAAGAGAACGATCTTCACGAACAGCATGAATCCGAAGGTATTGTTGAAGAACTGCTCCCACCGGTCGATGCGGTACCGTGTCAGGAAGACTCCGGTGACCGCGAGGGTGACCATGCAGGACAGGCCGAGGATCCTCTCGTATTTCGGAATGCCTCCCTTCAGGCGGGTGGGGCGGATGAAGATATGGATGTAGAAGATGGCGCCGAAGAATATGATCGCCGCGAGGAGATGGATATACCCGACGATCAAGCGGGTGATCCGGTGAAAGGTCGTTTGATGCCGGGCGGATTTTTCCAGGATCTTTTCCGGGATCGGATAGGCATACCCGTTCCGGATATAGGCGAATCCCACCGGTGTCAGAGGTCCGCCGAGGGCGTCCTGATGGCAGAAAGAGCATGTTTTCCCCGTACGGGCGGCGTATTCCTCCTTCGCGAAGGAAGGCGGTGTTCCCGGTCCTGTGACCGTGAACAGGATCGCTAAAGCAAGAAAGAATGACAGGAAGAGAGTCTTCCTCATGGCCAGAGCCCCTGGAACGCAGGATTGCTTTGCCGAGTACTGGATGAAATTCTACAGGTTAACGTAAGAATAATCAATAATAATTCAGGTCTCTTTCACCCAGTGACAGATGGAATATGCCGGTTCCGCGGAGGGAAAATCGCTTACCGGGCATTGATTTCAGTGGGTTATTTCCCCTTGACCGGGGCAGATATATCCGATAGGAAATGATGCCGTATCGTTGCATGATACGCGGACGCTTTTCGGGGGACAGGATGGGCATCGAAGAAATAGAATCACGGGAGATCAAGGGATTTATCGCCAAAGAAGAGGCGTTGCGGCTCTACGAACTGGCACGGGAGGCGAGCCTGATCGGTCCCTGCCTGGAGATCGGGAGCTATTGCGGAAAGACAGCGGCCTACATCGGGACGGGATGCCGTGAGTCGGGGGGCGTCCTCTTCTCCATCGATCACCACCGGGGCTCGGAGGAGCAGCAGCCGGGGGAGGAGTATTTCGATCCGGAACTCCTGGACAGGGAAACCGGGCTGATCGATACCTTCAGATTCTTCAGAAAGACGATAGACGGACTTGGACTGGGAGAGACGGTGATCCCCATCGTCGCGCGGTCGGAAGCCGTCGCGAGGAGATGGAAGACCCCCCTCGGGATGGTCTTCATCGACGGCGGCCACACCTTCGAGGCGGCGATGACCGATTATACCTGCTGGACACCCCACATCCTCCGGGACGGCTTCCTCGCCATTCACGACATCTTTCCCGACCCCACACAGGGGGGGCAGGCCCCCTACCACATCTACAACCTCGCCCTCGATTCCGGCCTCTTCACCGAACTTTCGATGGTGCAGACCCTGGGCATACTACAAAGAAAATAAGACAGGCATTTGTCACGGATCTATCTCACCGTTCTGCGCCGGCGAAGGGTGGATTGAAATCGGATACGGATCATCTTTCGACACGGTTGTTGTGCGTCCATTCCCACGCGATGGTGCCGCCGGTACGGTTTTCTTTGAGATATCCGGCACCGACAAAATCCTCTATGGTGCTGGATACCAGCGCCGGATCGAACCCGGTCGCCTCCTCGACCCTGCGACAGAGGGCGCGGACAGAGCCATTCCCCGAGGCATGTTCCACGGTCAGGCGCCCAAGAGTTTCGATCAGGTCCTCGGAGAGGAGCCGGTACGTCAGTTGTGTCCTGAAGTGCCCTCCGACCCGGAGGTTGTCTTCGGGCAGGCCCCGTCCCTCCCGCCAGTCGCGCACCTGTATATCCCATTTTTCAGCTATCTCACGATCAAGGACCGACACGAACTCCTCCATCTCTTCCGGCGAGAGATTCGATGTCCTGACGATGGCGCTGTTCGCGTCGTACCGTGACCAGTCGTCGGTCAGGATCTCGAGGTCATATCCGGTGATCTTTTCGCGCACGTCGGTACCGGGGAACGGCGCGAGGAAATGGTAGCCGTAGGCGATGTCCAGGCTCTTCGCGAATTCCCGGGTGTCTGCGAGGGACTCAGGAGATTCTCCGGGAAGCCCCACCATAAATGAGGCGTGGGCGAGAATACCGGTCTCCTTGCACAGCCTGATCGCCCTGCGTGCCTGTTCGAGGGTGATTCCCTTCCTCACGCGTTTGAGCATCTCGGGGTTGCCGGACTCGATCCCGAAACTGATCCCGTCGCACCCCGCATCGCGCATCATCTCGAGGGTTTCCCGGTCGACCGTATTGACACGCGCGAAGGCACTCCACTTGAATGCGAGTCCCCGTTTCGTGATCTCGCCGCATACCTCGCGGACCCGCCGCTTATTCGCCGTGAACAGGTCGTCCGCCACATTGATCCGGGAGATCCCGTACGCCAGGATCTCCTCGATCTCGTCCATGACCGATTCCACCTTCCGATAGCGGACCTTTTTGCCGACCATCCGTCTTCCCTGGCAGAATATGCACGCATTCGGACATCCCCTGCTCGTGATGATGCTGACCGGAAATCCGAGCGCCCGGTATCGTGACAGGGGGAGGAGGTGCCGCGCCGGCAGGGGGATGGAATCGAGGTCTTCGATCAGTTCCCTCGGTTCGGTGATGATGATGTTTCCCTCCCGCCTGAAGGCAAGCCCTCGTATATCGGGCCACTTGGATCGGTCCGCCATGTGGGGGGCCAGTTTCATGATGGTCCGTTCCCCTTCGCCCAGGACAAGGAGG
>JAFGSH010000112.1 GCA_016934695.1 Deltaproteobacteria bacterium | reverse complement strand
TCAGTCGAAGATTTTCGAGCCGTGGACAGTGCGCTTTCCGGACAGATCCGGAGGAGCGGAAGGGGAACGGTTGAAACGCGATGGAGATGCAGGGACGGACGCATCATCGATGTCATCCTGAGTTCGTCGCCTATGGATATCACGGACTGGTCCCGCGGCATCATGTTCACCGCCCTGGATATCACCGAGCACAAACGACTCGAAAACCAGCTCCAGCATGCCCAGAAGATGGACGCCATCGGCACGCTCGCGGGGGGCATCGCCCACGACTTCAACAACCTGCTCATGTCGATCCAGGGGAACGCCTCCCTGATGCTCATACAGACCGATCCGGGCGATCCCCGATACGACAGGCTGCGGGCCATCGAAGAGCAGATCATGACGGGGGCGGCCCTGACGAGGCAGATCCTGGGATTCGCCCGGGGCAGCAGATACGAGATGAAGGCCATCGACATGAACGAGATCGTCGAACAGAGCCTGACCCTCTTCGGCAGGACAAAGAAAGAGCTTTCAATCCACGAGAAACACGAGCGGGACCTCTGGACCGTCGAGGCGGACCGATCGCAGATGGAGCAGGTCATCATGAACCTCCTCATCAATGCCTGGCAGGCCATGCCGGAGGGAGGACACCTCTACCTCGAGACGGCCAATCTTGTCGTGACGGAGAACGACCCGACGCACCCCGACCTGAAACCCGGAAGATACGTCAAGATCGCCGTGACCGATACCGGCGTGGGCATGGACGAGCAGACACAAGAACGGATCTTCGAACCGTTCTTCACCACGAAGGAGAAGGGCCGGGGCACCGGCCTGGGACTTGCCGTGGTGTACGGCATCGTCAAGGGACATAAGGGGCATATCGACGTGTCCAGCGAGAAGGGCGCCGGCACCACCTTCACGATCCACCTGCCCGCGTCAGGCAAGAAAGCCGCGAAAACCGGGCGGACGGAGGCGGCCACCCTCAAGGGCGGGGAAACGATCCTCCTCGTCGACGATGAAGAGGCCATCATCGACGTCATGGAAGCGATGCTGAAGCACCTGGGATACGAGGTTCTCACGGCCCGAAGCGGAAGGGACGCGATCAGGATCTATGAGGAAAAGGGTGAGGGTATCAACCTCGTCATACTCGACATGATCATGCCCGGGATGGGCGGAGGCGAGACGTTCAACCGCCTCAGGGAGATGAATCACGCCCTCAAGGTGATTCTCTCAAGCGGCTACAGCCTGGACGGCGAGTCGGCGGAGATCATAGCGCGGGACTGCAACGGATTCATCCAGAAGCCGGTGAACATGGCCGATCTGTCGCAGAAGATCAGGGAGGTGCTCGCAGGATAGAGAAATCTTCAACCTGCCTGTTTCAGTAACGGGTGGAGGCGATCGATCCTGAAATACATGAGCAGTCTGATGAATTCCGCGGAACGGAGGGGGTCCGATTGCATCCCGAACAGGTGGCTGGGGCAGGAGCAGTCGCTGGAGCCGAAACCGGGGATCTTCCAGTCGGCAACGGCATCCATGGCCTCGGCCAGGGGGCATTCCAGCGAGACCGATGAGCGGACCGGCAGCGCCGTTTCAAATGCGGCCGCCTGTCTCAAATAATCGATGTGCCAGTGGAGGTTCTTTCGAAGCCGCCGGTGCCGCTCCAGACGGGCGGTCAGATTGGCCATGGCCGATCCCGCGTACACATAGTAGCCGGGCGGGAAGAAGACGGTCCCCATCTTCCCGACGGCGATGTTCCTTCCCTCGTCCACTCTCAGTATCACGAGGTACCCGCCGCGGTCTTCGGCCTCTTGCTCGATGAATTCCCAGGGGATGTTCAACAGACCGGTCTTCGAATCCAGCGTCAGGTCCTCGTTCCATCGCACCGATACGGGGAAGAACCGGATCCGGTCCCGGCATGCCAGCATGGTCCGGGTGAAATGAAGATCCGTGTGATAATCGGGGAGAAAGTATTCGGCCGCGGGCCAGTGGACCACAAACAGGACGGCCGTCTCCCTCCCGTTTTCGGATAAGGCGGCCAGTTCACCCAGATGGCGGGCCCCCCGCGCGGTGACGGCGTCGGGAAACATGGCGATCCGGTTTCCCGCCAGGGTGCAGGATTTCACTTCCATCAACAGTTCCCGCCCCTCATGCTCAAGGAGAAGATCGAAGCGGGAACGGCCGACCGTGATCTCGCTTCCGACGACCCGGGCCCCTTCCAGTCCCGCCACCCTGTCCCCGTCGATCAGGCGGCGGGCCACGTCGTTGGTCCTGTGGGTGTGGAGCATGACCGGCGTCCCGTCCCGTTCCACCGCCACCACGGTCCAGGGATATCTTCGCCGGCCGGATACCCCGTCCCGTGTCAGATACAGGCACCGGCCCGGGAGGAGCAGCTCATGCAGCCTGCCCGGGTTGGGAAGAAAGGCCGCTGTTTCCTCGTGCCCCTTCAGGCATCGCACCACGAACCGGTTCGGCCGGTCCAGGAATGCGGCTTTTTCGATATCATGAAAGAATCGCATGGGAGTTGTTGATCCGCTCACGTTAAGCAAGGCTTAACCGAGATAGGCGCCGAGACGGTCCCGTATCGCCTGCTCGTATCCGAAGTAGAAGTGATCGGCCCCGCAGACGACCTCGAGCCGGCACCCCAACGGCCCGACTGTTTTCTCCAGTGAAGGCAGGGGGCAGAACTGGTCCCGGTCGCCACAGATGATGAGGCCGCATCTTCCCGTGAGGTGCGAGAAGTCGAATGCCACGAAGTCGATGGGGGGAGAGACCATGACGACGTCGGAGAGGCCGTCATACCCGGCGAGGGCCCTGGAGTTGACCCAGGCGCCGAAGGAGTAGCCCGCCAGGGTTATGCCGTCCAATCCCTTCTCCCGCAGGAAGGCGACGGCCCCCCTGACGTCGTCCTGCTCGCCCTCGCCGTCGTCGAATCTTCCCTCGCTTCTCCCCACCCCCCTGAAATTGAATCGCAGGGTCGCGTAGCCGCGGTCGCGGAAGGCGCCAACGAGGGCATCCACCACGTTGTTTTCCATGCTTCCCCCCATCAGAGAATGGGGGTGGGTGACGACCGCGCCCTTCGACCCGTCGCCCGGGGCGTAGAGCCCCTCGATCTTCAGTCCTCCGCTCTCGAAGAAAACCCGTTCCTCGTTCATTATCGTCATCTTTCCCCCTGGATCGGTCGAATCGACTCCGTTGGGGAAGAATAGTGACAGCTGTCACATCCTGTCAAGAACTATTACCACGGGATTCTGAAGCGTCACCCTGCGGGGACTTCTCACATTCGTTCGCACGGACATGCTGCTCGGACTTTTTCGCGGCGTGACGGGATGCCGGGCCGGCTTTCGAAGACGGGAAGAGTGCAGCGGCCAGATTTTCGTTGACATACCATATTGTTTTTTCTAAATCTATTTCTTATAGAAGCGAGTTCTTACCCGGTCCGGCAGATCGGCCTGGCAGCCAGAGACGACAGGACCCCTTCCTCCGTCAGGATATGTCTCGAATAGAGAAGCCAAGTCCGTAACAGGAAGCTGCTTGAAGGATTCGGGTATACGGGAAGGTCTTGAGAATGGCGACGAAGATCCGGCATATCCTCTTTTATTCCGACGCGCTGGCCTCGTTCAATTACGGCGCGAACCACCCCTTCAAACCGGAACGGGCAAAACTGTTCTATGAGCTCTTGAACCGCTATGCCCTCATCTTCGAGCCGACCCAGTCGATCATCGCCCCTCGAAAACTGGATGAAAAACTGCTTCTCTTATTTCACAGCCCCCAGTATATCGAATCATTGAAACGCTGCGACCGCGGCGAATTCGCCCCCGATATGCTCAGTTGCGGCATCGGCAGCAGCGACAATCCCGTCCTGCCCGGTATCCTCGCTTTCTCCCTCGAGGCGGCCGGCGCGACCCATGACGGCGCCATGATCCTCGCGGAAGGAAAGGCGGATGTCGTCTTCAACCCCCACGGGGGCTTTCATCACGCGAAGAGAGATTCCGCCGAAGGCTTCTGCTACATCAACGATATCGCCATCGCCGTAACGGCGCTGATCAATCAGGG
>JAFGSH010000111.1 GCA_016934695.1 Deltaproteobacteria bacterium | reverse complement strand
TGAATGCCCTCCGGGTTGCCGGCCGGCAGAGAGGGCGGGTCGAGATCGTCATCAGCGGCGCCGGGGCGGCAGGAATGGCCACCGCCAGGATGCTCCTGGAATACGGTTTTCGGCACGTCACCATCTGCGACAGAGAGGGTGCTATCTGGCGGGGAAGACCGACTCACATGAATGCGCATAAGGATGCGATCGCCGAGATCACCAACGCAAACCAGGGAAAGGGGCCGCTGCGCGAGATTATCAGGGGGAAGGATGTCTTCATCGGCGTCTCGGCATCGAACCTGGTCTCGCAGGAAATGGTGCGCAGCATGAAGAAACGCCCCATCGTCTTTGCCCTTGCCAACCCCTTTCCCGAGATATCCCCCATCGATGCCCTGGAGGCGGGGGCGTCGGTAGCACTGGACGGCAGAACGGTCAATAATTCCCTGGTCTTTCCGGGGATCATCCGGGGGGCGCTCGACGCCGGCGCCGCACGGATCACCTACTCCATGAAATTCAAGGCCGCGGAGGCCCTCGCCTCCATGGCGGGAAGGCACGACGTGGTCCCCGATTTCATGAATCCCCTGGTGCACAGAAAGATCGCCGAGGCGGTACGGAAGGCGGCGGGGGGCGCCGCGAGAGGGTTACTCCCCGGTACGTGAAGGAAACCCCGTGCGCGTGCCGACCGGGTGTTCGCTGATCCTCAGAAGTCTTTGTTCCTGAGCCGCGCGTAGTAGCTTTCCGATGTATAGATCGTAGCGAGGGGGTTGTGTCCCGAGACCCGATCCTTGACCGCCAGAACGGTGGTCGGCGCATCGGCGTATCGGAAGAAGAGGGAATCGTGACCCACGCAGAGCCCGAGGGCGATATTGAAATGGGTCCCCGCGTCGTTCAGGATCCGTGCCTGGAGTATGGGATTGCACATCGATTCGTAGCGACCGATCCGGATCTTCTCGGACTCACGGATGCCGATCTCCTCTTTCGGGATGGAGCCGACCTTGCATATCACCGATACGACCTCAAATCCCTGAGCCTCCAGTATCCGGACCACGAGTGCGGCCTCCCGTGCCAGACCATCACAATAGGCGAGCCCGAGCCGGGTATAGCCCATTTTGTGCGCGAATTCACAGACCTCCTGGATACGGGGTTTGGTAGGGTGCAGGCGGAACGGTTTTCGATCTCTGTCGGCGTAACACTCCCCCTCCTGTATGGAGGCCTGCCGCGCGAACTCACCGATTTCCTCTTTGCGGTATTCCTTTCTACACTCTTCAATAATCTCGCCCTTATGCAGAGTGGGACATCCTTTGATCCCCTTTCCTGTGGGGTTGAGGCAGCTCTTCTCGCGGGCTCGTATGGTGCAATCAGCACAATGGGCATGGGATTCTTTCCTCATGGATGGATCCGGCCCCCCTTCCTTTTTTTCGGCATAGATTACATAAATTTCACCGGTACTGCAATGGCGACACCGAACGAGAGGCTGTTGGTAGCCGATTGACAATCTCCACGGGATCAAGTATCTCAGGTATTGTTACCTGATGGATTGTGGTGCGCGTATCGCGCATGGGTTCTTTGTCGCAACAAAAGGAGATGGAGCAATGATAAAAACGGTCGAACAATATCTGGAAAGTTTAGACGACGGCAGGGAGGTGTGGTGCCTGGGAGAGAGGGTCGCTGATGTCAGGACCCACCCGACGGTCAGTACTATCATCAGAATGGCCAGTATGGACTACGTCCTGCCGAATCATCCCGATTATCGGGATCTCTTTGTGACGCAGGATGAGGACGGTGAGGACATCAATTTTCTCCTCACCTCGCCGAAGACGTCGGAAGACATGCTCCGGAGACGGGAATGCTATACCGTCGGGATCAGGTCAGGCGGCGGGGTAATCGTGCACTGCATGGGTGCCGATGCGCTGGCCGCTTTCAGCGTGGCCGCCCAGGTGATGGATGCAAAGCTGGGGACGGGGTATGCCGAGCGCGTCGAACAATACCGCAGATACCTGCAGAAGAACGACCTGGCAATCACCGGGGCCATTACCGATGTCAAGGGGGATCGGAGCCTGCACCCCTCACAGCAGAAACAGCATCAGGATTTCTATCTGAGGATCGTGGATCGGCAGAAGGACGGGATCGTCGTCCGGGGGGCCAAGGTGCACATCAGCGCCTCGCCCTGCGCCAATGAGCTCCTCTGTCTGCCTTGCCGGACCCACGGCGAAGCGGACAAGGAGTACGCCCTGGGCTTTGCCGTCCCTGTCAACGCGCCGGGTGTGAAGCTCCTGGGGGTGGAACCGAATGTCCGCCTGTACGCCGAGGAATGCGCATTCGACTACCCCAGCTCGGACCACATGCAGCCGTCGGAATCCCTGATCATCTTCGATGACGTGTTCGTGCCCTGGGAGAGGGTCTTCATGTGCGGCGAGTGGCAGTATTCCCAGGTCCTCGCCTATGCCTTTGCCAGTTATCACCGCCTCTTCGGTACCTGCAAGATGACGGGAACTTTGGAGACCATGACCGGTGCGGCGAGTCTGATCGCTGAATACAATGGGGTCAGGAATGTCCCGCACGTGCGCAAGAAGCTGGCCTGGATGGCCTACATTACCGAAACGGTGCAGCTGCTGGGGAAACAGGCCTGCCTCGATCCGATGACCGAATTCGGGATGGACGTGATGATGCCCAACCGGATGGCCATCAATGCGTCCAAGTTCACCTATGCGAGCAATTTTCACCAGATGGTTCAGAACATGCAGGACATCGGCGGGGGACTCACCACTACCGTCCCGGCCTTTCGTGACTGGAAGAATCCGGAGATACGGCCTTTCATCGAGAAGTATCTGGCGGCCAAAGACGGGGTGCCCACGGAGGAGCGGCTCCGTATACTGCGTCTCATCAAAGACCTGACGGGGAACCATTGGGAGGTCGATACCATTCACGGCGAGGGGTCCATGGCCGCTCAGGAGATGTTCCTGTACGGGAGCGCCGACTGGGATAAATTCCATGCGGCGGCGCGGCGGGCCGCCCACATCGACGGGTGGCAGGACAATCCCGTCTATGGGAGGCTCCCGCTGAGGAAAGATTATGTGAAGATGCCGCCTCTTGATGAATCGTATGAAAGCATTCCGGTAACGGCGCGGGGCGA
>JAFGSH010000110.1 GCA_016934695.1 Deltaproteobacteria bacterium | reverse complement strand
TCGCCCCGGGAGGAGGTGCCCTCGAAGATCCTGAAAACAGGGAGATTCTGAAACAAAACGGCCTCCTCGTCTGGCTCACCGCCGATCTCGAGACCATCGTGGAGCGGATGTGCTCCGACCGGAAGGGCCGAGGCCAGCGCCCTTCCCTCACCGGCGAGGACCCCACGGCGGAGGCCGCGGAAATGATCCACAAGAGGGAACCCGTCTACCGCCGGCTGGCCGATCTGACGATCGACACCTCGCACAGGGGGATCGGCTCGGTGACGGATGCCATCTGTGATTTCTTGGAAAGGGAGCGAATATGTCGGGAAACACCATCGGAACGCTGTTCAGGGTAACGACGTGGGGGGAATCGCACGGTCCGGCCATCGGCGCAGTCGTCGACGGCTGTCCGCCGAACATTCCCCTCACCGAAGCGGACATACAGGAGGAACTGGACCGGAGGAAACCGGGGGGCGCGGGAGGGCGCTCGCCCCGCCGCGAAGAAGACCGGGTGGAGATCCTCTCCGGGACCTTCGAGGGGAGGACGACGGGGACGCCCATCTCCCTGATCATACGCAACAGAGACGCCTCGAGCGCCGACTACGACGGGATCAGCGATCTCTTCAGGCCGGGACACGCCGACATTACCTACCAGAGAAAATACGGTATCCGGGACCACCGCGGGGGAGGACGCGCCTCGGGCCGAGAGACGGCGGCGCGCGTGGCCGCGGGAGCCGTCGCACGGAAGGTGCTGGGCCGCGAGGGAATCGAGATCGTCGCCTGCACCCGGGAGCTGGGGGGTATCAGGGCGCAGGGCACGGCGCCGGACCGGATCGACCGCAACCCCCTTCTCTGTCCCGACGAGGAGGCGGCCCGGGAGATGGCGGCCCGGATCGAAGAGGCCCGCGCGGCGGGTGATTCCCTCGGCGGGGTGGTGGAGATCCTGGTCAGGGGCTGCCCCGCGGGCCTGGGAGAGCCCGTGTTCGACAAGATCGACGCCGACCTGGCGAAGGCGCTGATGGGCATCGGGACGGTGAAGGGGGTGGAGATCGGCGCCGGTTTCGAGGCGGTGCGGATGACCGGCTCCACATGCAACGACCCCATAACGCCGGAGGGATTCGCGACGAACAACGCCGGGGGGGTCCTGGGGGGGATCACCAACGGCGACGGGATCGTCATCAGGGCGGCCTGCAAACCGATCTCCTCCATCGGGCGGGAACAGCGGACCATCGATATCCACGGAAAACCGTCAACCCTGACGGTCGGGGGGAGACACGACGTATGCGTCATCCCCCGCATTATCCCCGTCTGCGAGGCCATGGTCGCCATCACCCTGGCGGATCACCTCCTGAGACAGAAGGGGGTGTCCTGATCCGCCGGACAGCCGGGGGAAAAAGCGGTTGCTCTTTCAAAGGCTTCGTGGTAAGAGCGGCCCGTAGAATGGCTTCCTTTTCATGACCGGACGGAAACGATGGATACCCAACCGAGCCCCGACACAACTCCCCCTCACGACAGCATCAGGGAGATCATCTACCTGATCAGACGGCTGATGCAGGCGGGGTATCTCTACACCAAGGAACTGAACAAGAAATACAACGTCAGCGCGCCGCAGTTGAACTGCCTGATCACCCTCTCGGAAAACGGTCCCCTCCCCTCTTCCCGGATAGCCAGGTACATCATGGTCAAGTCCAGCACGGTGACCGGGGTCATCGACAGGCTGGAACAGAAGGGGCTGGTGCGGAGGGTCCGCAATTCCCGCGACCGCCGGGTGATCACCATCGAACTGACCGAGGAGGGAAGAAGACTGGCACAGAACGCCCCGCCCCCGATCCAGCAGAAGATTGTGGACGGCCTCAAGAGGCTGTCGCCGGAGCAGAAGGATCTGATCCGCCGCAACCTCGATCTCCTCGTCAGGATGCTCGACGCAGAAGAGCTGGAATTCGACCTTTCGAACGGGGATTCCCACCCGCCGCTCTAAGAATACCGCACCTCTCTCTTCAATAACACCATTGAAATGATTAATCCGAACCGGAAGTCGCCTCACGGCGCCGGGGCCTCCGCAATACCCGTCAACCAGGCAAGAGACTACTATAGACGGCGGGCGACCTGCGCCCTTACGGGCCGGTCGCCCGCCTGTTCGGGAGGGATCAGTCCTTCACGTACCTACTTCTTGGTTTTCCTGACCTTTGCGATCATCTCCTCCACTTCCTCGTACCCTTCCTTATAGAACTTCTCTTCCTTGGGATCCAGCTCCCGCAGCAGGCGGAGGAATTCCCCGGCGTGTTCCTTTTCCTCGTCGGCGATATCCATGAGGACTTCTTTTGCCAGTTTGTCATCCGTGCTCTCAGCGGTCTGCTGATAGAGTTGTATCGCTTCATATTCAGCCGCGATCATGAACCGGATCGCCCGGATCAACTCCTCACGGGTGAGCTTCCGATCACCCTTCATCACTGTAAATGGACTGCAGAATTCCGGCATCTTCTACCTCCTTTCATGATCAAATGTTTTTCCCGATCTGTCCAGTTCGTCGAACGGTGCCGTTCATACCACGGGTATGGGAGAAACGGCTACAGGATTCATATATAAACAAAGAACATGCATTGCAATGAATCCGCGAAAAGCAATTCTGCCTCCATCGATCATCCCCTCTACGGCCAGATCAGCAGCTTGACGCCGACGAGGGCCAGGAAGATTCCCACAAAGGCGCGGAAGAACCTCTGGGGCAGCCTGTCCAGAAACCGCTTCGCGAGATAGGCGCCGATGAAAGAGACCGGGACGCTGAGGATGAGAGCGAGCAGGAGGTCCTGCTGCAATCGGGTGCCTCCCCACAGGTAGCGGGAGACCCGCGTGATGTCGATGAACAGGGCGATCAGACCGGAGGTGAACAGGTACACCTCCTTGGGCAGATCGAAGGCAGACAGAAAGGCGCCGCGAACCGCGCCCCCCACACCGAAGAATCCGGCGGACAGTCCGGACAGCACACCTCCGGAAACGGCCGTACCGGCCGTTTTCGGCAAGGCCCACTCGCGCTCCAGAAACAGATACCCGACATAGACAATCAGGAAGCCTCCCAGAATCGTTTTGAGCGGGAGATCCTGCACGTGCAGCGAGAGGGACGCCCCCAGGAAGCTGGCCGCGATTCCCGGGAGACCGAAGCCGAGGATCAGCTTCCAGTCAAGGCCCCGCTTGAAGAGGAGGACCTTCCAGATATCACCGAAGAGGTGAATAACGCCGACGAAAAGAAGCGCTACGGGCAGGGGCACAAACAGGGCCATGACCGGCATCATCACCGTCGATGTCCCGAAACCCGTCGCCGTTCCGATCCCGGAAGCCGCGAGCGTCAACAGACAAATCAGCATCGCTTGTGTCATGCGGTTCTTTCCTTACGGCCACCGGTTGAGATACCCAGCCGGCACGAACAGCCATCGCGCATCCGGAAACTCGATGCGCCCGGGCCACTGACCGAAATACTGGTATCATATCTATCAATTTCTGTTGAATCAAGGGAATAGGATCGGCGCCCCGGAATTGCCCCTGCCGTCGCCGGCCACGGCACACCGAACGCGGCCTCTCCCGCAAAACGCACTCCTCGCGGCCGGTTTTCCAGGGGCCGTTTTCCATTGACAGACACGCCTCAATTTCCTATGTTACCATTATACTTTTTCCAATCACGGCAGACAGCGCCCACCCGAAAAGCGGAAAACCAGGGCCGGGGCACCACCGTTCAGACAGGAGAAGACATATGAAGAGATATCGTTCAGTCACCGGAGGAGCGCTGCTCCTGCTTCTCATGGTCGTTCTATCGGC
>JAFGSH010000109.1 GCA_016934695.1 Deltaproteobacteria bacterium | reverse complement strand
ACGACGCAGTAGTCGATGGTCGGTTCGAAGGATGCCGGCGTCTTCCGGGTAATGTCGTTCGGGATCTCGTCGAGGGAATACCCGACGGCAAGCTTGGCCGCGATCTTGGCGATGGGAAACCCCGTCGCCTTGGAGGCCAGGGCCGACGAGCGTGAGACACGGGGATTCATCTCGATGACGACGATCCTGCCGGTTCCGGGATGGACCGCGAACTGGATGTTCGACCCTCCGGTGGCGACCCCGATCTTGCGGATGACAGCGATGGAGGCGTTCCTGAGATCCTGGTACTCGCGGTCGGTCAGTGTCTGTGCGGGGGCGACCGTGATGGAGTCGCCGGTGTGTACCCCCATGGGATCGAAGTTCTCGATGGAGCAGATGATCACGACATTATCCTTCTGATCGCGCATCACCTCGAGCTCGTACTCCTTCCACCCCAGGACGGATTCTTCGATGAGAACCTCATGGATCATGCTCTGCTCCATCCCGTTCGAGGCGAAGGCTTCGAACTCTTCCGCGTTGTAGGCCACCGCCCCTCCGGTCCCCCCGAGGGTGAAGCTTGGCCGTATGACGAGGGGAAAGCCGATCTCGCCGGCGATCTCCCACGCCCGCTCCATCGTGTTCGCCACGGCGCTCCGGGGGAGGTCCAGACCGATTTCGGCCATTGCCCCCTTGAATTCGTCACGATCCTCCGCCCGCTTGATCGCGGCCAGATCCGCCCCGATCATCTCCACTCCGTAGCGTTCGAATACCCCCCGTTCCGCCGCCTCCACCGCCGTATTCAAGGCGGTCTGTCCGCCGAGGGTGGCGAGGACGGCCTGGGGACGCTCCTTGGCGATGATCTGCTCTATCACGTCGGCGGTGATCGGTTCGACATAGGTGCGATGGGCCATCTCGGGATCCGTCATGATCGTGGCGGGGTTGGAATTGAGGAGCACCACCTCGTATCCCTCCTCGACCAGGGCCTTGCATGCCTGGGTTCCGGAGTAATCGAATTCACAGGCCTGTCCGATCACGATCGGACCGGACCCGATGATCAATATCTTTTTTAAATCAGTACGTTTCGGCATTCCGTTTCAGCTTACTCCCATTCGATGGTACTGGGCGGTTTCGAACTGATGTCGTAGACGACACGGTTGACCCCCGCCACTTCGTTGATGATCCGCGAGGAGATGCGCCCCAGGACATCATAGGGGATCCGCGCCCAGTCCGCCGTCATCGCGTCCTGGCTCGTGACGGCCCGGAGGGCCACCACGTTGGCGTAGGTCCGCTCGTCCCCCATGACCCCGACACTCTTGACCGGAAGGAGGACGGCAAAGAACTGCCATATCTCGTGTTTCTTATCATAGCGCTCGATCTCCTCACGGGCGATCAGATCCGCCCCGCGCAGAATGGCCAGGTCATCTGCGGTGATCTCGCCGATGAGACGGACTCCCAGCCCCGGGCCCGGAAAGGGCTGGCGAACGAGGAGCCGCTTCGGGAGTCCCAGCTCCCTGCCGAGGAGACGGACCTCATCCTTGAAGAGTTCCCGCAGCGGTTCAATCAGTTCGAATTTGAGATCTTCCGGAAGTCCACCGACGTTATGGTGGCTCTTGATCGTCGAGGAGGGCCCCCCTAGGGGAGACCGGCTTTCAATAACATCGGGATAGAGTGTCCCCTGGGCGAGAAAGGTCGCCCCCTGCACCTCCGCCGCCGCATCGGCAAAGACGTCGATGAAGGTCTTCCCGATGATCTTCCGTTTGGTCTCGGGATCGGTCACTCCCTTCAGCGCGGCCAGGAACCGATCCGCGGCATCCACAATCCGGACATCAAGGGGATACTCTTTCGTGAAGAGGGTACGGATCTCTTCCACCTCCCCCTCACGGAGGAGGCCGTTGTCGACAAAGATGGCCTTCATCTGATCCCCAATGGCCCGGTGCAAGAGCGCCGCCGCAACCGACGAATCGACGCCGCCGGAGAGACCGCAGATCACCGCCTGATCCCCAACCTGGTCTCTGATCCGCGCGACCGATTCATCGATGAACCGCCCCATCGTCCAGCCTCCCTTGCAGGAGGCGACACTGAACAGGAAATTCCTGATGATGTCGAGGCCCCGCGGGGTGTGGACGACCTCGGGATGAAACTGAATTCCGTAAATCCGGTTCTCCACGTCTGCCATTGCCGCAATGGGACAGGCCGACGTGCCCGCCAGTATTTCAAATCCTTCGGGGGCCTTCGTCACATGATCCCCGTGACTCATCCATACATCGATGCGTGAGGTGAGCCCGTCGAAGATCCCGACCGGAGAAGCCACCTGTATCCGGGCGGGTCCGTATTCTCCCCCCGCTCCCTTTTCCACGGTTCCCTCCAGGATCCGCGCCATGATTTGCATCCCGTAGCAGATCCCCAGTACGGGGATTCCCATCTTCAGGATGCGCCGGTCCATCCGGGGGTGGCCGGATTCAAAGACGGAGAAGGGTCCTCCGGAGAGGACGATCGCCGCGGGGTTGAGCCGCAGGAGTTCGTCTTCCGAGGTGTCGTGCCGGACGATTTCACAGTACACCCCCAGTTCACGTATCCGTCGGGCGATGAGCTGTGCGTACTGCGAACCAAAATCAAAAACCGCAACTAGTTCTTCCATATCATATCCTCTGTTCAGTTATGCATTGCCTCTACAAACCGGTCAAACAGGTGCCGCGCGTCATGCGGCCCCGGCCCCGCCTCCGGATGAAACTGTACGGAGAAGAGGGGGAGGGTCCGGTGCCGGATTCCCTCAAGAGAATGATCGTTCAGGTTGATGTGGGTGATCTCGATCGCTTCCATGTCCAGCGAATCGGGATCGACACAAAATCCGTGGTTCTGGACGGTGATGTCTATCCTCCCCGTGGCCAGGTCCTTCACGGGGTGATTCGATCCATGGTGCCCGAACTTCATCTTGAAGGTCGTTCCCCCGAGGGCCAGGCCGAGGATCTGCTGCCCCAGGCATATGCCGAAGAGGGGAATTGTCCCGATGGTCAAGAGCTCGCGGGCGGTCTCGATACCGTATGTCACAGCAGCCGGATCACCGGGACCGTTCGACAGGAGGATACCGGCCGGCTTATACGCCAGGATCCGGTCGACCGGAGTCTGGGCCGGGACCACCTTCACCGTACACCCCGCTTCGCGAAGCTGCCGCAGTGTGCTGTACTTGACACCAAAATCGATGACCACGACGGGCGGTCCTTCTTGGTCCGCAAAGGTGTACGGGTCCGCGCAGGTCACGTCCTGCACCAGATCTCTCCCGGTCAGACCGGATGACCGACGTGCCTTCACAACAAGCGATGCCGGATCGAGGTCGCCAGTCGAGATAACCGCTTTCATTGCGCCCGCTTCCCGTATATGCTTTGTCAGGGCGCGCGTGTCTAATCCGTGGATCCCGACGACCCCGTGCTCCCTGAGGTAGGTGTCGAGATCCTTCTCCGACCGCCAGTTGCTGGGGATCTCGCTCAGTTCTTTGACGACGAACCCCTCGAGCCACAATCCCCGCGATTCGGCATCTTCCTCGTTGATGCCGTAGTTTCCGATCAGGGGATAGGTCATCGTCACGATCTGCCCCTTGTAGGAGGGATCGGTCAGGACTTCCTGGTATCCCGTCATACCGGTGTTGAAGACCACCTCCCCGGCGCACTCCCCCGCGGCTCCGAAGGATATCCCTTCAAAAATACGCCCGTCTTCCAATGCAAGTAACGCCTTCATCTTTCTCCCTTTACCCCCGAATCTTAACACACTACGACGAGAATGTGACCACCTTTTTCCCGTCGACCCACCCGACCCCGACTGCCTCGAGCAGACCCGCCTCCGCCAGTTGCCGTTCCGATACCGTTGAGGGCGCATCGGTCAAGGGACAGGAGGCGCTCCTGTTCTTCGGGAAGGCGATCACATCACGTATCGACGCCGTCCCCAGAATCATGGAGACGACCCGGTCCATGCCGAGGGCGAGACCGCCGTGGGGGGGCGCCCCGTATCGGAGAGCTCGCAGGAAGAAGCCGAATTTATCCTTGATCTCCTCTTCCGTGAGACCCAGTGCCTGAAAGATGCGGTGCTGTACCTCGATGTCGTTGATCCGGATGCTCCCCCCGCCGATCTCCTCACCGTTGATCACGATATCGTATGAACGGGATTTCAAGGCGGCAAGCGCCTTCCGGTCATGGGGATCGAAATCCGTCCTGTCCGGCGCCGTGAAGGGGTGGTGCGAGGAGGTGACGGTCTTTCCGTGTATCTCGAAGAGGGGGAAATCGGTTATCCACACCGGACAATACGCGTCACGGGATATCAGGCCGAGGCGCTCGGCCAGGTGGAGGCGGAGCAGCCCCAGGGCCCGGTTGACTCGTATCGGCGAGGCGTCGGCGATCATGATGAGGACATCTCCGTCTTCGGCCCCGAGACGTTCTATAATCGCTCGTTGTTCCTCAACACTGAAGAACTGGACGATATTCGATTCCAGCCTGCCGCCGGTCATCCGCATCCAGGTCATCCCCCGGGCACCGAATGAGAGAACGATCTTCTTGGCGTATTCGTTCTGAAGAACGTTCTTGCTCAATTTGTCCGACTGCCCCTTGACATTGATCCCCTTGATGACGCCGCCCCGCTTGATCACCTGCTCAAGGATCCCGTACGCGGTGTCATGGAAGATGTCGGTCATCTCGACAAGGCGGAGCCCGAAGCGGAGATCCGGGCTGTCCGATCCGGTGGTATCGACCGCTTCCTGCCAGGACATCCGGGGGAAGGGGGCGTTCAGGGCGATTCCTCCCACGGCAAACATCCTGATGAGCAATTCTTCCGTTACGCGGTAGATGAACTCCTCATCGATGAATGATGCCTCCATATCAAGCTGCGTGAACTCCGGCTGCCGATTCGGCCGCAGGTCCTCGTCCCTGAAGCAACGTGCCAGCTGGTAGTACCGTTCGAGCCCGCCGACCATAAGGAGCTGCTTGAAGAGCTGCGGTGACTGGGGGAGGGCGTAGAACTTCTTCTGGTGGACCCGGCTGGGGACGAGATAGTCACGCGCCCCTTCGGGGGTGCTCTTCGTCAGCATGGGGGTCTCCACCTCGATAAACTCCTGTTGATCCAGATAGTCGCGCACACATTTGTTGATCTTGTGCCGTTTGATGATATTCCCCTGTATGGTGGGGCGGCGCAGATCGAGATAGCGATACCTGAGACGCAGTTCTTCACCGACCGTTTCCATCCCGTCGACCGCGGCGCCGGCGATCATCGCCTTCTCCGATATGGAGAAGGGGAGAGACCGTGATTTATTCAAGACCATGAGGTTGTTGGCGATCACTTCTATCGTTCCCGTCTCGATATGAGGATTTTCCGTATCCCTCTCGCGCCTGACGACACGCCCCGTAACACAGATGCAGAACTCGCTTCTCAGTAAATCGGCCCGCCTGTGATCTTCTTCCGACATGTGTTCCGGATTGAAGACGACCTGTACGATCCCGCTCCGGTCCCGCAGGTGGATGAAGACCACATCTCCGTGATCTCTCAGGGCGTCCACCCACCCCGCCAGTTGTACCGTGCGGCCCACATCCGAGTGGGTCAGTGTTCCACACCCTGACCGTTCTGTGAATGTCATGACTTCTATTCCTGCCATCTCAAAATTTGCTCAGACGCAATGTGCGTCCGGGCAGTGTATTATCCCCCGCAGGGGCGTCCTTCCACCCTCCCGGAGTGTTCCGTCGGGTCGAAGGATCGTCTCTCCTATCGATTGATCGCGAATTGCTCCTTGTTGAATTCTTCCGGGACCGTGGTTGGATATTCTCCGGTAAAACAGGCAGTGCACTGAATCGCTCCGTCCGGCACGGCTCCCAGCATCTCCTTTACCGAGAGGTACGCGAGTGAATCGGCCTCTATGTAGCGGCGGATATCTTCTACGGAGTGAGAGGAAGCGATCAACTCTTTGTTGGTCGGTATGTCGATCCCATAAAAACAGGGACAGCGCACCGGAGGGGAGGCAACCCTGACATGGACCTCCGTCGCCCCACCGTCCCGTATCAGGCGGACCAGTTGCCGCATCGTTGTCCCGCGGACGATGGAATCGTCGACGACGACCACCCGTTTTCTGTCCAGGACACCCGTCACGGGATTGAATTTTATCCGTACATCGCGGTCCCTCTTGTCCTGATAGGGATCGATGAAGGTCCTGCCGATATAGTGGTTCCGTATCAGGCCGATCTCGAAGCGGATACCCGATCGATGGGCGTACCCCAGTGCCGCCGTGTTTGCCGAGTCGGGTATGCTCATTACGATATCGGCATCGCAGGGGGACTCTTCCGCCAGTCTCTTTCCCAGTTTCCGCCTGAACTTGTCGACCTTCTCGCCGTATATGATGCTGTCCGGTCGGGAAAAATAGATATATTCGAATATACAGAAGGCCTTCCGGGGGGCGTCCGGCAGCCTGCGGGATGTCATCCCCTGCGCGTTGATCGTGATAACCTCCCCCGGCTCTACGCTCCGGACATACCGTGCGCCGATGATGTCGAGGGCACATGATTCGGAGGCAATAACGGTGGCACCCTCCAGGGTGCCGATGCACAGCGGCCGGAACCCGTACGGGTCCCTCGCCGCGATCATTTCAGTGGGGGTGAGAAAGAGGAAACAGTACGCCCCCTCGAGTTTTTGCAGGGCGTCGACGATCATGTCATCGATCGTCTTCTCCTCCGATCGGGCAATCAGATGGAGGACAATCTCGCTGTCCGATGTGGTCTGGAAGATCGATCCCGCGTTCTCCATCCGTTTTCGGAGATCCAGGGCATTGATCAGGTTCCCGTTGTGGGCCGCGGCGATCTGCCCCTTTTTGAACTGTATCCGTATGGGCTGCGCGTTGATCAGGCCGGAGCCGCCGGTGGTGGAGTAACGGTTATGGCCGATGGCGGCCTCCCCCGTCAGGCCGGCCATGATATCCGGACCGGAAAAGACCGTTCGCACCAATCCCATTCCCTTATAGAGGGAGATTGTCTGCCCGTCTGATGCGGCGATCCCCGCGCTTTCCTGCCCTCGGTGCTGGAGCGCGTACAGCCCCAGGTACGCCTTCTCGGCAGCCCGCGGGTCTCCGAAGATACCGAAAATCCCGCACGCATCCCTGAGGTGGTCCTGCGGTATATACGAGATGGCACCGTTCCCGGTTTCAGCCGGTGCATCCCTATGGGAACATAGTTCCTTCATATACAAAGACGACCTTCCCTTTGAGCCATACATCCTCAAAGGAATCTCCCTTATCTTTAAAATCAACAATGAGCGTTCCCCCGGGCATCTCAACCTGGATCGGGGGGAAACCCGCTTTTCTGAACCTGCTGCTCACGATCGATGACGCTACCGCTCCCGTTCCACATGCCAGGGTCTCCGCCTCAACACCGCGCTCGTAGGTGCGGACTCGTATCCGTCCCGGATCGAGGACCTCCACGAAATTCACATTGGTCCCTTCGGGCGAGAATACCGGATGAAATCTGACCTCGTGGCCCATGCGTGCCACCTTGTCAGGCGGGATGGCAGCGACCTTTTCTCTAAATATGATGGTGTGCGGAACCCCTGAGTTGATGAAATAAAAAGGGACGTTCTCGCCGTCTATCTCCAGGGTTCCTCCGTCTTTTACCGGAGACGGATCCGTCAGCTGTATGGCAACCATATCTCCCCGCACCAAGGCCCTCACCGGCCCGGCCAGTGTCTCCATTACCATCTCCGGCTGCGCGATCCCTTCGCGCACGGCAAAGGCAGCCACACACCGGGCACCGTTTCCGCACATCTCGGCCTCGCTTCCGTCGGCGTTGAATATCCGCATCTTAAAATCGGCGACGGTGCTCGGCTCGACAATCAGGAGACCATCCGCCCCAATGGAGGTACGGCGCATGCACCACTCCCGGGCGCTCTCTCTCCAGTCTTCGGCACCCTCCCCGGTACGTCCGTCCATGACGATGAAATCATTTCCGTGACCCGACATCTTTGAAAAGACAACGGCTTGGTCTCCCTTTTCACCCACAGCTCCTACCTCCTTGTGAAATGACATTCCGTTTCAACCGGTGAGGGTGTACCGTAAATACCCTCTCCAAGCAATATTGATACCATTCGTTGGTGGACCCCATCTCTTTGATTTACATGCTTATTTTAAGGTCTTTATCATCGTGGTACCACCAGACGCCAATAGCACGCTACATTATCGTAAGATTTTGAGGTGTAATTTACCATTATGTACGAAAGCCTGCGTGCTCGTTACCCTTCGGTAACAGCATGAAACCCGGCACCGTACCCTTTCGCTTCCCTGAATGATACCGATCCCCGTCTTTCCCGGGAAATCCTGACGCCACAAAACAGTATGGGTATGGGAGCTCCGCTACAAGACCTCTTTTATAAAGTTGACAGCATTTCTGAAAAGCGCGAGCCCCGCTCCGTCTTCAGGCAGGTCCTCCCGCGTCCAACGCGGATGGTTGGTGTAGTGGAGATAGGCTTCAGGATGGGGCATGAGACCGAATATCCGGCCGGATTCGTCGCATATTCCTGCAATGGCATCTATGGAACCGTTGGGATTGTCGGGGTATTCCATACGGGCCTTTTTATATGTCTCATCGCTGTACTGCACGACGATTTGATTGTTCTCGTGGAGCCGTTTCAGTACGGTGGGATTGTCAGTGACGATCTTTCCTTCACCATGCCTGACCGGAAGATAGATTCCCTCCAGACCTCTTGTAAAGACGCAGGGGGAATGTTTATTGATCTTCAGGTAGGCCCAGCGGTCTTCAAATCGCCCTGAATCGTTGAATGTCAGCGTCACCGCCTGGGAGGCATAGTCCCCACCGAACGCCGGCAGAAGACCCAGCTTGACCATCAACTGAAATCCGTTGCACACCCCCAGGATCAGTTTGCCCGCACGGATAAATTCGACCAGCTGCCCGTACAGCTTCTCTTGGCTGAGTCTGATGGTCGCGTGGACGATCCGGTTCGCCCCCGCCTTCGCCCCGCCCAGGTCGTCACCGTCCAGAAACCCGCCGGGGAGGTTGAGAAAGTGATAGTCGTCCAAGCGCTTCTCCCCGTAGAGGAGTTCGCTGATGTGTACGATGTCGACGACGGCGGAACCCGCCAGACGGCAGGCGTGGGCCATTTCCATTTCACAGTTCGTTCCGTTTCCGGTTAGTACTATTGCCTTTACCTTATCTATCATCTGTCCGTACTTTTCTAAAAATCCAGAGGCTTCTGCCACGCCTCTTTCAGGGAGTCAATGTCTTCCTCGATAATGGTCGTCCCATGGATCCCGATGATCCTGAGGGTCTTCCCTTGAGAAACTTTCCCAACACAGGCACAGATATTGCCCGCCATGATTTTTTCAAATCCCTCTCTTGCCTCCGGCGAGACGGTTACCACGAACCGGCTCTGCGATTCGGAAAAGAGGAGGTAATCGTCCCGTTCAATCTCTTCGCGCGGAACGAGCGAGAGGGCGATATCCACGCCGACGCCCCCAGCAAAGGCGACCTCTGCGAGGGCGACCCCGAGGCCGCCGTCGGAACAGTCGTGGCAGGAGGCGACAAGGCCGGTTTCGATCGCCCGGCCCAGAGCACGGTAGAGCTTTTGTGCCCCTTGTGCATCGACCTGCGGGACGGCGTTTCCGATAAACCCGTGCAGGGCGAACCACTCCGAACCGCCCAGCTCCGCGCGGGTCACGCCCAGCACATATACCAGATCACCCGGTTTCTTTGCGTCCATGGTGACCGCTTTCCTGACATCATCGATCTTTCCCATCGTGGAAAAGAGGAGGGTCGGGGGGATCGATATCTTGGT
>JAFGSH010000108.1 GCA_016934695.1 Deltaproteobacteria bacterium | reverse complement strand
GTGGTCCATTACGGCCCCGACCGCGCGATCATCAAGGCCGGGCAATGGGCATGGGCGCACAACTATTTCATGGAGGTCAAGGAACACCTCTTCTTCCTGATGTTGATACTCAGTGTCTATCTGCCGATCGCCGTTTATAGAAACGTCCCGCTGACGGACAAGGGTAACCGAAGCCTTGTCCTCGGGATCGCCGCGCTGATCGTTCTGCTCGGTCTCTTCATGGAGGGCGCCGGGGCGATCATCGGCAAGGGCGTCACCATGGGACTGATGGGGAGGTGAGAGCCATGACAAACATGAAGATAGAAAAATACACGGCCGGGTTTGGTCTTTCGCTGATTGTCACCAGCCTCCTGAACGCCGTGATCCTGCTCCTGAAAGAGACGAACGAGGCCGTCATGAACGGGATGAAGGCGGCGCTGGGGCATCACTGGACGACGCACGGGGTCCTGGTCATCGTACTGTTTATAGTGCTGGGGTTTGTCTTTTCGGGCACGAAGATCGCCGAGAAATGGGATTCCCGGAAATTGCTCATGTACATCATCTGGGCGGTGGTCATCGGCGGTGTGATCATCGCGGGGTTCTTCCTGCCGCACCTGAAGGGCGCATAAGCGATCGGGGATAGAACGGCCATTCGGGGGACAGCGATTTCCTGAAGCGAAAGGGCTTCGGCTGTCCCCCGAATTTTTGAATGCACTTATTCAGATCGGATGGAACGGGAGGAGATCTTCGTCAAAAAATTGATACATCAGCGGGTGGGGGGGTGGGGAGGGAGTAGAGGGGCTAGTCTACTTCCGCTCGACCTTGTTTATTTGTAAAATACGGGAAATTTCAATCGTTTATATACCCCACCTTGCTGAGGTGATCATAAACAGGATTCTTACAATTCACTCCATGATATGTCAGGGCATTACATAAATATTTCACGATATAAACATTTAAAATTAATCTAAGATCAAGATTTCTTGGCAACACCTCTCTTTTCCCCCTCAACTTTCGACAAGACGGGACGATAATCTAGGAAAGTCTGTTAATTTTGCTTTTTCAAAATATCGAATACCCGTTTATCCCAAGGAACGGCTCGTATTACGAGTATATCAGGCGCCTTATTTATTCCATGCACTATAAAAATCCTGTTCTGCCCAGATGTCGAGGATGGGTTTAATGCGCAGGAGCAAAGTTACAGGAACTATTTCGAGGTCATGTTGTCTCCTCGTCTGAGCGCACATGATCCCGTCCCGCATTTGCGAGTTTAAGGAAGTAGCACAACATACGGTAACGCAACATTCTATATTCTCGAGATATCTCGATATCCGGGATTGGAGGGAGAGAAATGAGTTTTAATAAGAAGATCATGATTATTATCGGGATACCCGTCGTTTCGCTTTTTTTGCTGATCGCTCTCGGCTGGTGGGCGCTGGCAAATGTCACGAAAGATCTCCAGCACATTGTGGATGACCAATTCACGGTCCTGCTTGAGAAACAAATCACACCCCTTATCTCCAATGAGATGCTGCCGCTGATCAATGAGGATGTCGTTCGCCTGCAAAGCCTCCAGAAGAGTATCAAGGTCATGCTGAAGGCGGATCGCGACATGAACCAAGCAGTCATTGCCGAAAAAATGTCCCTTGTCGCCAGTGAACCTCAAGAAATAGAGGCTGCCCGGAAGACCAGCTTGGAAAACATTCAGATGGCGGCCGAACGAATGAAAGAGGCCTCTGCGGGATTCGATACCGGGGAGGCCCAGAAACTCTACGCGGGTTTCGTGGAAGCATTCGATCTCTGGACCCAGAAGAGCCAGCAGGTAGCCGAACTGGCCAACACGCCCGGCAAGCTGCGATTCGCGCGTAAAGCCAGTGAGACCGGTTCCGCCTTTAAGGCCTTCTCTGTGGTACGGGACCTCGTCGATCAACTCCAGGGACTTCAAGAAAAGCGCATCCAGGAAGCCATTGCGGAGGTGGGGGCAAAGAAATCGAGGATCAATGCCGAACAGGAGAAAATGGAGGGGCACAAGGAAGCGGTTTTCGCATTCAGCCAGGCGGTTAATCAACGCGCCTCATTCGTGAAAACTCTCTTCATGATCGTCGGTCTGATTGCGGTTGCTGTCGCAGTCTCGCTGGCCTTGTTGCTTTCCCGCTCGATCTCCAGGCCGATCAAACACATTGCCGCCGGGATGTTGGAGGGAACCGATCAGGTTGCGTCAGCCTCCGATCAGGTTGCCTCTTCCAGCCAGCAACTCGCTGAAGGCGCTTCTCTCCAGATGTCATCAATACAGGAGACTGCGGCCTCAATGGAAGAAATGTCTTCCATGACGCAACAGAATTCAGCCAATGCGGGTGAGGCGGATACCCTGATGTCTGAGGTCAAAAAGGTCTTCGACAGAGCAAATGAGTCCATGGGTCAGCTCAACACCTCTATGGCCCAGATATCCGGCGCGAGCGAAGATACATTCAAGATCATCAAGACCATCGATGAAATAGCGTTTCAGACCAACCTCCTTGCGCTGAATGCGGCGGTTGAGGCGGCGCGGGCCGGGGAGGCAGGGGCCGGATTTGCCGTTGTAGCCGATGAAGTCAGGAACCTCGCCATGCGGGCGGCCGAGGCGGCAAGAAACACATCCGACCTGATCGAAGAAACCGTAACGAAAGTGAAATCCGGGTCCGAGCTGGTTGAGACCACGACCGGGGCCTTTGCGGAAGTCGGCACAGCCGTATCAAAGGTCGGCGAATTGGTCGGCGAAATCTCAGCAGCTTCTGTCGAACAGGCGAGTACCATTGAACAGATCAACAGAGCAATGGCTGAAATCGACAAGGTGACCCAGCAAACCGCTGCCAATACGGAAGAATCGGCATCGATCTCCGAGGAAATGAATGCCCAGACCCTGACCATGAAGAATTTCGTCATCGAATTGGTGGCACTGATCGAAGGAGAAAAGGGGAAAACCGCCGGTAGTCGGAGAGAGAAGCACACAGTATCGACCGGGAAAGCACTGCCCTTTGCCGGGACGTTAAAGGGGCTGCTGCCGCTGAGGAATGCGGATATGGCTGACTACAGCGAAGGATAATGAACAGTTGCGGACCTTGGCCCCGTTGCCGGTTCGGACACAAGACTTCATCCATCGGGAGAGCATCGGTTCCGGGTGGATCGGGGTTGAGGAGTTGAAGAAGCAGACAGGGCAATGGCCCTGAAACGACCGAAAAGGTCATAGTTGGAAACAATATCAAAACAAAGAAGAAAGGTAGGGAAGCATCATGAAAAAATTGGCATCAGTAGTGGTTATCGTCCTGGTATTCACCGCATCATTTGCCGTTGCAATGACTCCGGCCGTCGAGAAGGTGATTGCCAAGGTGAATCAGGATCTTATGGCGGATCAGGGAGGCTCCGATAAAGTCAAGGCCTTTGCCAAGGAAAAACTTGTTCCGTATTGCACGAACAAGGTATTCGTGGAAACGGTAAAGGCACACAACGCCAAGAACCTGTCTCTGGACGAAATCAAGAAGATCGATAAGCAATGGATGGAAGCCGAAGAGGAACTGCCGATCATGGCCGAACTGGAGGGAAACGCCTGCGGAAAAGAGCTCCTTGAGATGGCCAAGGGTGAAGTGGCGGTCGCCAAGGGTTTTGTCTTCGACAACCAGGGCGCGACAGTAGGTTCCTACAGTGTCCCCAACGATTACTGGCAGGGTGATGAAGGCAAATACACAAAGACGGTCAAGGACCACAGTATCGAAATCGGGCCCATCAAGTTTGATAAAGCCGAGAATGCCCAACTCCAGCACCTGGCATTTCCTGTTGTTGACGAAGACGGGACCGTTGTGGGCGGTTTTCTTATCGGGATTTTTGTGGAGAAGTTATAAGAACGCTCCGTGTTCCGGTTTCAGCGACAGTCCGCCCCTGGGTAAACAGATGATGGTCCTGGATTGATGCAGAACCGGCAGAGAGAACATAGCGGTAAGATCATTATATGCGATGAGATCTCCCCGCCCCTGCCTGCGCAGGGACGGGGAGTCTTCGATTCAGCAGCCGACCGGTGTGACGAGAAACGAGGGAGAAACGAGGGACGCTTCCCATATAAATGAAAAGACGAAGAAGTACATCTCCGACCGGATCGAGAAGATGGAGCGGGAAGAGATCTTCGTCAAGAAACTGATCAGATAGTGGGTGGAAGGGGAATAGGAAAGGTGATAGCGGGCTGCACCACAGGCAGCATTCTGTACATGCAGGTGTTTTAAGGGGTATTGTAATTTCAATGTCTTAAGCCTGTTTATAGGCAGGAATCTACATTTGACATCAACCGCGGAAGCGTGTAGATTACTGTCTTGGAGGTTGGCAATGGTTAATTATACGGCGAAATATACAAAAATCGGCGCGGGATATATGGGCCAGATCGTCGAATGGCCGGAAGTCGTCACTGAGGGAAAAGACCTCGAAGAATGCCGCGAGATGTTGCGCGACGCGCTGAACGAGATGATCCTTGCCTACGGCCAAACCGACAAGGAGATTCCCCTGGGGAACGCATTGATCGAACAGCTTCCGGTTGAGGTCGAGTATGTCGGTGAAGCGACGTGATCTGGTCCGCTACCTGGAAGGAAACGGCTTTTATCTTTTGAGGGAAGGCGGCAATCACGCCATATACACAAACGGTACGAAGATAATCCCTGTCAAACGGCACAAACAATTCGATCGAATAACCGCCAACGAACTCTGCAAACAGGCCGGTTTAGAGCCGAAATTTTAACCTCCCCATATTGCCTTGCCTGTCACATATTCAGCTGCGTATACCATTCGAACTCGACCACGTGCAACGATGATACTCTTTTGCACATCGGCGAGATCCGGAAGATGGAAGCCGGGCTTTCCCCGACGCGAGGAGGCGAAGAAATACATCTCCGACCGGATCGAGGAGATGGAGCGGGAAGAGATCTTCGTCAAGAAACTGATCAGACAGCGGGTGGAGAGGGGAGTAGGAGCAAGCACTCAAATTATGTGATCAAAAAAGATGTTCGTTTTTCAACAACGTGGTTTTACTTGTTCCCCCTGCTTGTTTAAATAATTAGAAACTACGAGTTCAGTGGTTTCTTTACGATGGTTCGCTGATGAGGCTAATCGGCTAAAGCGGCTCACAGAAAAACGTTGCCATATCGAGCCGGAATATAAATCATGAATGCAGTGGTGATCTGCATTTGACATAAGTACATACACACCACGTTTGAAAACTAGTGAAAACTAGGGACACTCCCCCATTTTCTGATTTCTTTTCCCCGTTTCGATCTCTCAGCCTTCCCCCTCACAAAACACAAAAGCCCCATCGCTCGGTTCGAGTAACGGGGCTTTTCGCAATCAGACCATACGCGCTCCTTTTGCATGAGGTGCGGGCCGGACAGATACAGCTACCAAAAAACAAGTTCGTAATGAAATCGACAGGAAGGATACCTCCCCGGGGGGTTCCGGTCAAGGACTTTATTGCAAGCCGGGGCAGTGATACCTGTTAGGTGGCGGAGGGATCGTCTATGGACCACCATCTGACGTCATCGATGCCCCGCACGAGTTGGTAGGCCTCAGCGGTAAAGCGAAAGAGCGCACAATCAGTCGATCTCAGGAACGACTCAAGATCGGGGTGTCGCTTCAGATGCGCGTTGAGGGCCGCGTCATGTTCCTTATTTCCGATCTCTTCCGCGCGGCCGAGAGCGGTGAGGACGAAACCCTCCCGCGAGCCCGCCGCGGCCGCCTCCCGGCCGTCGATAAAGACGGCCGCCTTACTGTTATCTGCCAGGTTGCGGTACTTGCGCGTGCCGCGGTACGTGGCGAAGATCAGATGCCGGACCCCCCCGGCCGGTGTGATGGCGATCAGGCTCGCGTGCGGCTGCCCGCCGCTCTCCGTCGTCAGAACAGCGAAGAGCGCGGTCCGAAGCGCGTCTTCGACTGATGTTTTGATATCGTTCATCTCCCTGTCCTTCCACGAGAGTTTCTATCACTCTCTGAACGGTGTTTCAATACAGAGCCGGCAGGAAACCTGCCGTACAACCGGAGGCCCCGTCACTCAGACATCGATCCCCAGGAACGCGCGCAGGAGGTAGCCGATCAGGAAGCTGAAGGCGGCAACGCTCAGGCTCAGCCCCGCCATTTCGGTGAACCGTTTTCTGAATGATTCGCCCTTGGCAACGGAGATGTAATAGTTGAAGAGGGCGATGATCAGGACCGCCCCGGCCAGCGTGCACCCCAGGCAGAGGTAGTAGTTGTCCAGGAGGAGATAGGGCAAAATGAGGAAAAAGACGGTGATCAGGTATGCCACCCCCGTGTAGATCGACGCCCGGAGCGGATTCTTGGTCGTTTCCTCGGCCTTGGTGGAGAGGTACTCGGAGGCAGCCATGGACAGGGCGGCGGCGATGCCGGTGATCAGACCGGTCATGGCAATGAGCTTCGTGTTCTGCAGGGCCAGGGTCAGCCCCGCCAGTACCCCGGTCAGTTCGACCAGGGCGTCGTTGAGACCCAGCACCATGGAGCCGGTGTAGCGCAGACGCTCTTCGTCCAGCATTTCGAGGAGGGCGGCCTCATGCTGGTCCTCCTCGCGCATGATGGCCTCGGCCTCCGGGATCTCCGCCCGCAGTTCCCTGTAGCTGTTCTGAGCGCTCTGTTCTCCCCCTTCCATCAGCTTGACGCCGAAGGTGAAGCCGAAGATCCGGCTGATCCAGCAGTACAGCCATATCTTCCATCGATCGGGTTCCACGTCCTGCCCGCTATAGGTTCGCCACGTGTTGTAGTGCTCGAGTTCCTCGCGGGAGATCTTCTCCAGGACGCGCCGGTTTCCGGGGTCCCGGACCCGCTCGGCCAGCCTCCGGTAGATGTGATGCTCGGTGATCTCGTTCCTCTGGAACGCCAGCACCTTCCGGCGTGTCTCCTCGCTGATATCCACGGTTCGGTTCCCTCCATTCATGTGTTCGGGCTCTCAGCGTAAGTGAATTTTCTCAAGAAGTCAATCGGCAGGATTCGAGGAATACATCAGAGGTTGCCAGCCAATCGGCACAAAAAAGGGGCCGCGATCGGACGCGGCCCCTGGATCAATGGTGGGTCAGGGCAGAATCGAACTGCCGACACCGGGATTTTCAGTCCCGTGCTCTACCGACTGAGCTACCGACCCACATCATCGGCCTTGAGAGGTCTGGCTTTTATCCAATCTCGGTTCCTTTGTCAAGTGTTTTCACTGCGGAGCGTGTTCTCCTCCGGCGTCCCGTCTCCGTACGGGAAATCTCCGCCGGCGGGAGCCCGGCCCCGGTCGGTCCCGAAAGGGGCTCCCGGCGATACCTGGTCCGCCGCCCTCCGGTATACGGCGGTTCTGATTACGCAGGTCCCCGCCAGTTTGTCGTGCCACCCCTGTTTTCGCCCGTCGAAGGCGGCCCATATGAACCCCAGGTAGAGGGGGATCTTGGAGATGATGTACCCCACCCACCGGAGAAAGGCGGTCCCCGCAGTCAGTGCCCCGCCGTTCACCTGCACGACCCGGAGACCAAGCAGCTTCTTCCCCGGCGTCTGCCCCGTGGTGCCGTGAAAATAGGTGAAGTAGGCGGCGTTGAGGAGGAGGGCCATCCCGAAGTAGGGGATGATCGCGGCGTAGCCGAACGTGTCGTCCGCGGGGGCGATCCGGTTTCCGATCAGGAACAGGATGAGGGCGAGCAGGTCGAGTATGATCGAATCGATCGAGATCGCCACGAACCTCCGCCAGAATCCTCCGTAGTGAACCATCATGTCATGTCCCCGGTACCGTATCGAACAGCCCCTTTTCGTACTGGAGGATGGCCAGGACGGCGAGGGGGGCCGTTTCGGTCCTCAGGATCAGTTTTCCCAGGCTCGCGGAGATAAAGCCGCATCGCCGGGCCTTTTCGATCTCGTTCCAGGAGAAGCCCCCTTCCGGGCCGATGACGACGCAGAAGCTGTCCGCCCCGGCATACCGTTCATCGGTCAGTATGTCGCGTATCCCCTGTCGAGCTTCTCCTTCCCAGAGGATGATCCGGAGGGCGTCCGCGTTGGCCTCGTGGAGCATCTCGTCGAAGGATGCGATCTCGTCCACCTCGGGGACATCCGCCCTGCCGCACTGGCGGGACGCCTCGACAGCCACCTTGCGCCATCGCGCCGCCTTCGCGGCGGCCCGTTCCCCCGCGAGGCGGGGGATGGAGCGTGCGGAGATGAAGGGGATGATCCGGCTGACCCCCAGCTCCGTGGCCTTCTGGATGATGAACTCCATCTTTCCCCCCTTGGGGAGCGACTGGGCAAGGGTGATCCGCGTCCCGGGGAGGGCGATGTCCTCCTTCGTGATCACCTCCAGGCGGACGATATTGGGCGTGAAGCCCCGGATGACGGCCCGGTATTCATGCCCCACCCCGTCGAAGAGGGTCAGCTCGTCCCCCTCGTTGAGCCGCAGGACGTCCCGCAGGTAGACGCGGTAATCCTCCTCCAACTCAATGGCGGCTCCCTCGTCGAGGGTCTGAGGGTGGTAGATTCTCGGTTCGGCCACGGTCTCTCTCCGGGTATTCGAAGACACGGTCCGGGAACGGCGTCAGCGGCCCGCCTTCCGGAAGGTGTAGCAGACCCATTCCTTTTCGGCTTGCGTGCCGTGCAGGGTCACGTCTCCGTTGCAGAATACCTTCTCCACGTCCTTCGCTTCATGCTCGGTGATTCCCGATGCTATGAGATGTCCTCCGGGATTCAGGAGGGATATCAGGTGCTCGTGGAGCTGTATGAACACCCCGGATATCAGGTTTGCCACGATCAGGTCGAAGCTGCCCCCGCAGAGAGCGACATCGCGGTTGAGGATCTCGACCCGGTCTTCCACGCCGTTGATGACGATGTTTCTCCCCGCGATCTCGACGGCCTTCGGATCGATGTCTATCCCTGTCACGGCCCGCGCGCCGAGCTTCGCCGCGCAGATGGCGAGAAGCCCCGTCCCCGTTCCGACATCCAGGACCGTCCGTTCTTCGCGGGCGCTGTCCCTGAGCAGTATCTCCTCGATGGCGACGATGCACATCCTGGTAGAGGGGTGCTGCCCCGTGCCGAAGGCCATACCGGGGTCGATGTCGACGACGATGTCGCTGCTGGCGGGGGAGTACCGCTCCCAGGTCGGTTTGATGACGATGTTGTCGCTTATCCTGAGGGGCTTGAAGTATTTCTTCCACTGTTCGCCCCAGCCGGGATCGACGATGTTCTTTGCGGAGAGGCGGGGCTTCTCCAGCTTCGGAAAAAGTGAGGAAAGGCTCTCTATGTACGCCGCGACGCGCTCCGTCTGCTGCCTGGTGGCGCGGCTCCAGGGGAGGTAAGCCTTGATCGTTTCCTGCGCGGGACCCGGGGAACTGTCGAAGAAATCATCCACAGCCGCTTCCTGAAACACGCCTCCCGTTCCCATCTCCTCCAGGAAGTTCGACAGCGCGTCGGTCAGCTCCGGCGGCGTCAGGATGGTGATCTCGATCCACTTCTCTTTTGTGGCAGGCATGCCGTGTCTCCTGTCGTCTGTGAAAAACCTGGAGCGGCGTGTTCCATGGCCTCGGGACCGGATTGCCTCTCTCTGCAGGGAGGCTATCACCCCTTCGCGGATATTTCAAGCGCCTTGAACTTTCAAGGTCTTCGTGATAATCATTTCTCTCTGATTTCTTGAGAGGATGGAGCGGATGCGATTTTATCCCGTGTGTCTCGACATCTCGAATGAGCGGTGCGTCGTTGTGGGGGGAGGAGAGGTCGCCGAGAGGAAGGCGGGCGATCTCCTCGAATGCGGCGCGCTGGTGGTCCTCGTCGCGCGGGAGCTGACGGAGGTCCTGCGCGGGATGGCGGATGCCGGGAGGATCGAGTGGATCCCGGCCGACTACCGGAAGGACTGCCTGGACGGCGCCTTCCTGGTGATCGGGGCGACCGACCGGGATGAGGTCAACGGGCAGATCTCGCAGGACGCCCGCGGCCGGGGGATTCTGGTGAATATCGTGGACGACCCCGCCCGGTGCGCCTTCATCGTCCCGTCGACCTTCCGCCGGGGCGACCTCCTGGTGGCCGTATCGACCGGGGGGAAGAGCCCGGCGCTGGCCAGGAGGCTGCGCGAGGAGATCGAGGAGCGGTACGGCCCCGAATACGGGACGCTCCTGACGATCATGGGGGTCCTCAGGGGGAGGATCATCGCCCAGGGGGCTCCGTCCGAGGAAAACAGGAAACTCTTCGAGTCCGTGCTGGATTCCCCGATCCTCCGGTATATCAGGGAGGGAAAGGGGGACCGGGTGCGGGAGATCATCAGGGACCTGACCGGCGAGGATATCGAGGTGGAGTTCTGAATGCCGGGCTCGGCACATGGCTGTCGCAGGTCCGAGGTGTCTGCATGCGAAGGGGTTTGAATAACTGTCGTTATTTGTCATTTCGAATCCCGATGTATCGGGGCGAGAAATCTTCGCGCCATAAGACCTTAAGAACACAAGATCTGAAAGCTCCTCGGAATGACAGGGGAGAACTCGCGGACGGTAACGGTGTGAGAAGGTATTCATGATGGAGCTGCTTTTTTTCCGGTTCGCGCTCGCCGCGTATCTTCTGAGCACGGCGGGATACGTCGCCTCGCTCTTCGCGGGGAGGGTGCGCGTGGCCAGGGCCTCGACGTGGGTGCTGGCCCTGGCGTTCGTCTTGCACACCGTCCATATCGCGATCCAGTGGAGCGGAGGCGCCTCCGTCCCGTCGGCGAATATCTACACCTCGCTCTCCTTCACCGCCTGGGCCGTTGCCGGTCTGTATCTCATCTTTCAGACACGGACAAAGACGCAGGTGCTCGGGGCCTTCGTCTCGCCGGTGGTCGTGGTGATGACGGTGGCGGCCTCCGCGGGGATGACCGGAGGAGATCCCTTCCCGTCCGCCCTGCGCGGTCCCCTGGTTTCCATCCATATCGTGCTCCTCCTGATCGGAGGAGCCCTCTTCGTCCTGGCCTGCCTGGCGGGGATCATGTATCTGATGCAGGACCGGCTGATACGGGAGAAGAGAGTGCGCGGATTCAGCCGTCTGCTTCCGTCCCTGCAGGACCTCGACCGGATCAATCACCTGTGCACCATCTGGGGCTTCCCGCTCCTGACGTTCGGGATCATCGCGGGATCGGTATGGGCGCGGACGGTCTGGGGGAGCGACTGGCACTGGGACCCGAAACAGGTCTTTACGGCGGCCGCCTGGCTTCTGTACGCCGTCGTGGTCCACCAGCGGATCGCCATCGGGTGGAAGGGGAGAAAGGCGGCCGTTCTCTCGATCATCGCCTTCGCGGGACTCGTCTTTGCCTTTGTCGGCGTCAATGCCTTCTTTGTGACGATGCACCGGTTCTGATCGGTGCAGGGTGCGGAGCGTATGGGTATCATCCTCCTCGGAATCAATCACAGAAGCGCCCCCCTGAGCATCAGGGAACGGTTGTCCATATCGTGCGGGGAGGGAGGGAAGCCCTTCGAAGAATTGAAAAAGATCCCGCAGGTCGAGGAGGTGCTGTACCTTTCCACCTGCAACCGGGTCGAGGTGCTGGCGAATATGCAGGACCCGGACGCCGGTGTGGAGAAACTGAAGTCGTTCATCACCGCGCACGGGAACCTCTCCCCAGGGGAGATGCAGAGATGTCTCTACCTGTACCGCGATGAGGGAGCGGTGCGCCATCTCTTCCGGGTCGCGTCGAGCCTCGACTCGATGGTCATGGGGGAGCCGCAGATCCTGGGGCAGGTCAAGGATTCCTACCGCCTCTGCTTGAAACAGAAGACATCCGGAGTCATACTGAACAAGCTGCTCCACCACGCCTTCCGGGTGGCCAAGCGGGTGAGGACCGAGACCGCCATCGCGAACAACGCCGTCTCCGTCAGCTATGCCGCGGTCGAGCTTGCCAAGAAGATATTCGGGACCCTCGAGGGGAAACGGGTGCTCCTCGTAGGGGCGGGGGAGATGGCGGAGCTCGCGGCGCGGCATCTCATGGACAGCGGCGTCGGCCGGATGCTCTTCACCAACCGCACGTACGAGAACGCCGTCAGGCTGGCGAACGACTTCGACGGCCTCCCGGTCGAGTTCGAGCTCCTGGGCGAGAAGCTGGGGGACGTCGATATCGTGATCAGCTCCACGGGGTCTCCCGAGTACGTCATATCCGCCGATATGGCGGAGGCGGCGCTGCACAGGCGGAAGAACCGGCTCCTCTTCCTGATCGACGTGGCGGTGCCGCGGGACATCGACCCCGCCGCGGAACAGATCGACAACGTGTACCTGTACAATATCGACGACCTCCAGGGGGTCGTCGACCGGAATACGCAGACCCGCCTCCGGGAGGCGCAGAAGGCGCAGGCCATCATCGACGAGGAGGTCGCGAAGTTTTCCGGGTGGCACGCCACGCTCGATGTCGTCCCGACGATCGTGGACCTGAAGGGGAAGGCCGAGCAGATCGTCCGGGGAGAGCTGGAGAAGTCTCATGCGTGGATGAAGACCCTGGGCGAGGCCGAGCGGAAGAACATAGAGATCCTCGTCAACTCCGTGGTCAACAAGATCCTCCATGATCCCGTCGTCGGCCTGAAGAGGGAGAGCCGCGACGGCGGCGCCGATCCCTACGTGGCGGCGGTCAAGAGGCTGTTCAGGCTGAAGTAATCCCTTATTCCCTGCGGATGATCCGCTCCAGGAGCCTCCCTCCGGCAGCCTGGACACCTCGATCCGTGGGACCGTCCCGTCGATGTCGACTGGTTCCTCACCGATCCCCATTTCCCCGGAGGCCCTGCCGGTCGGCAGGACCCGGGAACCGATGCCGAGCATGGCGCAGATAACGCGGTCGATCGCGTGGACAATCAGGGGATGGGTGAGGATGGCACTCTCCGAGGAGGGCGTGATTTTCGAGGGAGCGGCACAATAAAAAGGCGTTCCGGAGAAATTCCCGGAACGCCCTTTTCGTTGAAGTCACTGCTTACTTAGATGATTTTGACGTTGGTAGCTGCCGGACCTTTGGCGCCTTGCTCGATATCGAACGATACGCGCTGATTCTCTTCCAGGGTCCTGAAGCCTTCGCTCTGGATAGCGCTGTAATGAACGAACACATCGCCACCTTCATCGTTTTCGATGAAGCCGAAGCCCTTACTTGCGTTGAACCACTTCACGGTACCTTCAGACACTACGGCAACCCTCCTTTCTTGATTTTTCTAAAGTAGGATCGCCTGCATGTAAGAAGAACGCAGAGGTCTGAGCATCCAGATGTCTAAAGTCGTACTTTAAAATGTCTCAATCCTAACTTTACGCACTCCCCCCCCTATCTGTAAGCGAGAGCGCTTTTTTGACACACTGCGCGATA
Organism: Deltaproteobacteria bacterium; assembly: GCA_016934695.1. Next base: position 1,267 of record JAFGSH010000108.1, on the reverse strand, counting down.
CTATATCGTATTTTTGGGGCAAGTCAAGCCCTTTTTTCCGGCTCCGGGGCCGATTTCCCCTCTCTCCCGGAGGAGGATTTTTCACGCCCTAGTCCCGTTCCCTCGCCATCCGCCCAAGGATTTCCGGGATCGTTTTCCCGTCTGAGCACACCTGCCTGATGGCCTTCGAGAGGGTTGTGCTGATCTGCTGCCCCAGCATCTCCTCGGAAAAACTGACGTGTACCAGCGAAGAGGTCGCGGCGGCCTCCGTCGTGCGGAGTATCCTGGCGCCTCGGGCATCGGCGAAGACAATCGTCAGCTTGACGTCCGTCCGGTAGGTCTTCTTGACCCCCTCCTTGTGGCAGACGACCTCGAGCCGGTCGATGGTGCCCCCCATCAGGAGGGCTGTCCCCCACAGCTTGTCGATGGAGCCGATCTTCAGGTCCCATGCGGGGGTCTCAGGGGAGGGGGAATACCCCTCTTCGGAGAGGCATTTCCTGACGGCTTCGGTAACCGTCTCCGCGGGCCTGCGGTCCTTCGGGAGGATCGGCACTTCCTTCCCGTCGGAGAGCACGACCGTGCCGATACGGATCGTGTCGTCGATCTCTCGTGCGTCGTTAAATGCGGCCACGGTAACGGGGATGCCCGCCGCCTTTCCGGCTGCGGGAGCGGCGGTTTCCGGGGGCAGGTATTGCATGGTGACCGTGTACAGGTTGACGGGGGCGCAGGAGAACAGGGATATCGATACCGCCAGCGCCATCACGGCCGTTGCGGCACGTGAGAAAAAACGGTTCATGGTGAATCCTCCTTGTCCGGTTTGTCCTTCCCTCAGAGGAAATGTACGTGACTATCTTCCGGCTGTCAACCGGAAACAAGAAGAAGAGAAATACTTCGAGATGCTGCGCTCTGCGGCGTTGCCTTATCCCTCAAAAGTGTGCTACTGTCCGCCTCGGGAGGCTGGGGAATGCGTGACACGCGGATACTGGTAACGGGCGGGGCCGGATATATCGGGAGCCACACCTGCCTGGCGCTGCTCGAGGCGGGGTGCGACGTGGTGGTCGTCGACAACCTCGTCAACAGCAAGCGGGAATCCCTGAAGAGGGTGCAACAGATCGCGGGCAGGTCCCTGGAATTTTATCCGGTGGACCTGCTGGATAGCCCTGCCCTGGACAAGGTCTTTGAAGGCGCCCCGGTCGATACCGTGATCCACTTCGCGGGGCTGAAGGCGGTGGGGGAATCCGTCGCCGTGCCGCTTCGCTACTATTACAACAACGTCACGGGGACGCTC
>JAFGSH010000107.1 GCA_016934695.1 Deltaproteobacteria bacterium | reverse complement strand
TAGTATCGTTCCCCCTTTGTCAGCTGCCCCAGGGGGGTAAATGGAATGCCGTTCAGCTCGGACATCGCTGTCTTTGCCTCCGAGAACTCCTTGAACTGTTCCGGCTCTCTCCCCTCTTCGCTAAAGAGAACGTACAGGATCTTCTTTATGTTGTCGTATTTGACGGTGTGTCTGACCTCGAGAAACGACATCCTCTCATCAAACCACCAGTGCCGCTCCCGGTATAATTCCAGGATAAAGGTAAAGGTGGTCGGGATACCGGCCAGTATCGCCTCCTCCATCTTTTCCGTAAATGGGTTTTCCAGCTTGAGATAGACGAGCAGATTATCGGGTGTATTGCTTATCAGCAGATCCGTAACCTTTGCCTCCTCCGCAAATGCCCGTACCGGGAGAAGGAAAAGACATACCACTATGAAAAGCCTGCAATTGCGCATGAAACCGATTCTCCGACCTGTCGCGCTTGACAGTCCTGTAGAATGTCAAACTCCGGTGCCGGAACATACTAAGAAAAGGAGGGATAAAAAGCAAGGCTTATTTGGAGGGTAACGGATCGTGAGGGATTATCCCCCGACAAGGGGCGAAAGTTCATCCGGGGGGTCATAAGGGCGGGCATCGATAATTTCATCAAAGAGCTCCCGCTCACCGTTAAAATAGTGGACCATCTCCCAGCACTCTCTGTGCTCCAGGAGCTTCCTCAGGAGGAGATTGTTGAGCCTGTGGCCGGAGCGATACGCTATAAAGTGACCGATGATGGGCATTCCCAGAAGGGACAGGTCGCCGATGGCATCCAGTATCTTGTGCTTTACAAACTCATCGGAGCACCTGAGACCCCCTTTATTGATGACCTTCTCCTCATCCAGGACTATCGCGTTATTCAGAGAACCTCCCAGGGCGAGGCCCCGCGCCTGGAGATATTCGACCTCCTGAAGAAAGCCGAATGTCCGGGCTGCGCAGATATCACTCTCATACGCTTCACGAGAAAAGATCATGTCGTACGATTGTCTCCCTATCAGGGGGTGTCTGAAATCGATGTCGTATGTGATCCTGAACTCAGGCGAAGGGAGAATGGCCGCGCTCCCCTCCTCGTCAGAGGCAGAGACAGGTTCCTTGATCACCACGAATCGTTTTGATTTATTCTGAGATTCAATGCCGGCTTCCTTAAGAAAATCGACAAACGGCAGAGAACTGCCATCCATGATCGGGATCTCAAACGAGTCCGTTTCTACGATCGCGTTATCGATCCCAAGACCGAAGAAGGCGGACAGAAGGTGCTCGACGGTCGCAATCCTCGTCCCGTTGCTTCCGAGGGTTGTCGCCAGCGTCGTGTCGGAAACATTTCTGGGATCCGCCTTGATCCCGCCGCTTCCGGGGAGGTCACTCCGGTAGAACACGATACCTTCATCAACCTCCGCCGGCTTGATGGCCATGTTTATCTTTCTGCCCGAGTGGAGCCCCACACTCCTGCAGTATATTTCTTTTTGAATGGTCTTTTGTATATACATCGTTCCCGCCTTTTATTGGAGGGGAGGCAATAAACATACCATGCATCCGCGTCGGGACACCGGCCAGGCAGTATCAGAGCAACAATTTGAAAACACAGCAGTTATATCTTGATTGAGGCCGACGCTGCAGCCGGCAATCCGCGAGATGCCCCACAGAAGTGTGTCGAAAAAGACACACACATGTGTCAGGATCCTTTGTAATACCTCTCCTTTTCGCTATAGATGCACCCGCAATACTGCTGTCGATACATCTTCCTATCTTTGGAGATCTTGATCCCCTCTTTCCAGCCTTCCCTGAAATCGTGGTAGTAGAAATCGACATGATGCTTCTTCCCCATGGCCTCTCCCATCTCCTTCAGGCGGCTGTGATCCTGAAACTTGCTGTACAGCAACGTTGTAGTGAACCCGTCAAATTTACCCTTCCTCGCGATGCGCGCAGCATATTCCATACGCATGTGATAACAGTATTCGCATCTTGCTCCTTCCCGGAAGGCCACGCCCCTGAGAAACTCTTCCATAGGATACTCGTCGAACCTGATCAGGCGCATGGCCGTATCTTCAGCGTACGCTATCAGTGTTTCGAGTCTCCTGACATACTCGGTGTACGGCTGAATATTCGGATTATAGAAGAGGCCGACAACCTCATGACCCTCATTCCTCAACACACCGAGGGGATAGATTGCACACGGCGCACAGCAGATGTGGAGTAGTATCTTCATCATCACAACCAGGTCGGATCAAGCAGACTCCAGAGCCGACACCAAACGAATAGTGCCCGCAGAAAACCCTTCCTTAGAAAAGCTCCTCCTGTTCTTTCGAAACCCACGTCTTCCCGAAGTGCTCATACGCAAGCCGTGTCGCCACCCGTCCCCGCGTCGTGCGATGAATAAATCCTTCCTGAATAAGATACGGTTCATAGACATCTTCAATGGTACTCTTTTCTTCGCCTATTGCGGAGGAAAGGCTGTCGATACCGACCGGTCCGCCGTCGAACTTCTCAATGAGAGTGAGCAGGATAGTCCTGTCCATACAATCGAACCCCCGGCAGTCCACCTCGAGCATCTCCAAGGCATCGACAGCGACATCACCCGTAATGATTCCATCCGCCTTCACCTGGGCAAAATCCCGGACCCTCTTGAGGAGCCTGTTTGCTATCCGTGGAGTTCCCCGGGAGCGACCGGCTATCTCGGGCGCACCGATGTCATCGATGGGAATGGACAGGATATCGGCTGATCTTCTGATAATGACCGCCAGCTCATCCGGCGTGTAGAATTCGAGCCTGAAACTCATGCCGAACCGGTCCCGCAGGGGCGATGTCAGGAGTCCCGCCCTGGTCGTAGCGCCCACCAGCGTAAAGCGGGGGATTTCCAGTTTCATCGAACGCGCGGACGGGCCCTGACCGATGAGGATATCGATGTGGTAATCCTCCATCGCAGGATACAGGATCTCCTCCACGACGTGCGGAAGCCGGTGGATCTCATCGATAAAGAGGATGTCGTGCTCTTTCAGGTTCGTCAGGATGGCGGCCAGATCTCCGGGACGGTCGATGACCGGACCGGAGGTTACCTTTATATCGGCCCCCATCTCCCGTGCCATGATATACGCCAGTGTCGTTTTTCCAAGTCCGGGAGGTCCGCACAGGAGCACATGGTCAAGTGCCTCTCTTCTGCCCTGCGCCGCTTCCATGAAGATGGAGAGATTCTCCTTTATCTTTTCCTGACCCACGTACTCAGAGAGGGTCCTGGGGCGCAGGGAATATTCGAATGCCTCTTCTTCGCCGAACTGTTCAGGATCAAGTATCGGTGTCTTCATATGATTCACTGCTCACATCCGCTCAAGACGACAGGCAACGGAAGCCTCCCCGGGGCAGGTTACCCCGACAAGACCTTCAACGCCTCCGGCAGAAGAACTTCCAGAGGCACCTCTCTCCCCTTTTCTGCACACACCCTGTCAATGGCCTTTTTTGCGATGCTGTCTTTGTATCCCAGATTGACCAAGGCGGACAGCGCGTCCTCTTTCATAACCGCATCGGGGGAGCCCGCCGGCAACCTCCCGGGGATCACCGTGCCGACCTTGTCTTTCAGTTCAAAGAGTATCCTCTCGGCCGTCTTTTTCCCCACCCCCGGTATACCGACCAGCCTGCCCAGATTCCCGCCGGATATCGCATCCGACAGATCCTCCGGTGAGATGCCGGACAGGATATTGATGGCCAGCCTCGGGCCGATCCCGGATACCGATATCAACAGCCGGAACAGTTCTTTTTCAGAGTGATCAAGAAAGCCGAAGAGCCTTACCGCATCCTGCGCCACGTGGGTATCGATGACAAGGTGTACCGGACTGCCGGTATCGGGCAGCCGGTAAAAGGTACCCAACGGGACAATCACTCCATAGCCTACGCCATGGACATCGATAACAACATGATTGGCAGCTTTGTGAACCAATATCCCCTGTAAGCTCGCAATCATCTAGACGGGCACCTCTTTCGAAAAGTGAGCGTGACAAATGGCAACCGCAAGGGCGTCTGACGCATCAGGGGGCGGAGGCTCCCGGAGGGCGAGAATGGCTTTCACCATATGCTGCACCTGCACCTTTTCGGCCCGGCCATACCCCACTACCGCCTTCTTTACCTCAAGGGGGGCGTATTCATACAGGGGAATATCCCTGTGGGATGCCGCCAGGATCGCCACGCCGCGGGCCTGCCCGAGCTTTACGAGGCTCTTGATATTCTTCCCGTAGAAGATGTCCTCAATTGCTGCGACATCGGGTTGATATTCGTCTATTATCTTCGCTAACCGGTCATAGATCTTTCTGAGGGACGCCGACAGGGGCTCTCCTCTTTTCATCCCGATCTCACCACATCCCCTATAGGCAATTCCCCGGCTCCCCTTTTCAACAATTCCATACCCCGTCGTCTGCGTACCCGGATCAATACCCAGAATTATCATAGTGAGAGCGCCCCCGTGGGTACCGGAAATCATCAACCGAGTTTTTCCATTATTTCGTCAGGTATGTCAAAATTTGCGTATACATGCTGGACATCATCATTATCTTCCATCTTTTCCATCAGCTTCAGCATCTGTGCCGCCTTTCCCTCTTCGAGCCTGATGGTATTCTGCGGAATCATGCCGATCTCCGCAAGGAAATAGGGAACGCCTGCTTCATCCATGGCGGACCTGACATCTTCGAAGGTTCCGGGCTCGGTAATGATCTCATATTCACTCTCCTGCTCCACCACATCTTCGGCCCCCGCCTCCAGTGCCAGATCCATCAGACGGTCTTCGTCAACAGCACCTTTGCCGATAACAATGCTCCCCTTTTTCTCGAACATCCAGGCCACGCAGCCGTTCTCCCCGAGATTTCCGCCGTGTTTTGAAAAGATATGCCGTATCTCGGAAACGGTTCTGTTCTTGTTGTCGGTCATAACCTCGACAAGAACGGCAACCCCTCCCGGGCCATACCCCTCATACACCACTTCCTCGTACGCCGCGGCCCCTTCCAGCCCTCCCGTCCCTTTCTTGATGGCCTTCTCGATGTTATCCTTCGGCATGTTCTCCGCTTTGGCCGCTGCAATCGCCTGCCGCAGGCGCGCATTCCCCTCGACATCTCCACCTCCGAGACGGGCCGCAAGGGTAATCTCCTTCGTGAGCTTGGTAAAGATCTTTCCCCGCTTCGCATCGGCGGCGCCCTTTTTATGCTTGATCGAACTCCACTTTGAATGACCTGACATATACTTCAATCTCCTCAAGGACTGCGGATCATTTCAATCGGACCACGGTATCGCCTCCCGCAACAGATCCCTGCCCGCGGTCACCGGATACAATATTGTGGGAAATGTAACACAGTGAAATACTCCGTGCAAAATAAAAAAAACCCCCCACCCGAGGGTGGGGGGCGAAAATAATTTCGGCGGCGTCCTACTCTCCCACACGTTAGCCGTGCAGTACCATCGGCGCTGAAGAGCTTAACTTCCGTGTTCGGGATGGGAACGGGTGTACCCTCTTCGCTATCGCCACCGAAAACCG
>JAFGSH010000106.1 GCA_016934695.1 Deltaproteobacteria bacterium | reverse complement strand
GCCGATGGCGCTCCTGGCCATATCAACGATGACTACCTCTCTCATTATTTCCTCCTCACCGTTCCGGCCGACCGCACCGGCCCGGACCGTGTCATCTCTCTATTTCCACCCTGACCCGGGTATCGCCGGGCCGCCGTCACTAAAACTTGAGATCCGTTCGGGGTTTCCTCTCGCCCGAGGTATAATCGTACCATCCCTTCCCCGTCTTTCTTCCCAGGTCTCCGCTGATGACGAGTTTCTCGAGGATCAGGGAGGGGGCGAACTTCGGATCCTTATACCCTTCATAGAGAGTCTTGAAGACATTATACCCGATCTCGACACCGACGAAATCGGCCAGTTCAAAGGGACCCATGGGGTGATTGAGACCGAGTTTAATCGCCTTGTCGATATCCTCGAGGCTGGCAACCCCTTCCAGGAGGCACTTGAAGCACTCGGCCCTGAAGGCCGCATTGGCTCGGTTTACCAGGAATCCCGGTACATCCTTCACGCGGACCGTCTCTTTCCCTATCTTCTTCGCGATTGCCTCGGTCGTCGTAATCGTCTCCTCTGTAGTCTTCAGAGCGGGGATAACCTCGACCAGACGCATCACCGGCACGGGACTGAAAAAGTGCATCCCGATAAAACGGTCGGGACGCCCCGTCGCTGCTGCCAGCGTCGTGATGGGAATGGAGGAGGTGTTCGATGCGAAGATGACATCTTCGCGACAGATCCCGTCGAGTTCCTGGAATATCCCCTTCTTGACATCCAGGTTTTCAAAGGCCGCCTCGATGATGAAATCCGCTTCCTTGGCGGCATCAAATGCAGCGGACTTGTCGATACGACCCAGGATCGCGTCCTTTTCCGCCTCTTCCAGCTTCCCCTTCGTCACCTTCCCTTCGAGGAGCCGTGTAATGTTATTGAATCCCTTCTCTATGAATTCCATCTTGACATCGTTCATGATGACATTGTAGCCGGCCTGCGCCGCAACCTGTGCGATGCCGCCTCCCATCAATCCTGAACCCACCACCATGATTGTCTTCACTTCCATTGTACCAACCTCTTATTATTCATATAATATATTTGTTGAGCCCGCCTTATCGATACCCTCTCTATCTCCCGACGAACTTCGGTTTGCGCTTCTCAATAAAGGCCGTCGCGCCCTCTTTCTGGTCTTCCGTACCGCAGAGGTAGCTCCAGTGCATCGACTCGAGATCGAGTCCCTCGTGAAGGGTCATGTTGAGGCCATGATTGATCACCTCTTTGGCGGCCCGGACGGCGAGAACGGGCTTGCTCGCGATGAGCGCCGCCATTTCCCTCGCCTCGTCCATCAGCCTCTCAGGCTCCACAACGGCATTGACGAGACCGATGGCATAGGCCCTATCGGCGCTGATGAACTTACCCGTGTAGATCAGTTCCTTGGCGATACCAGCCCCCACGAGACGCGGGAGACGCTGGGTTCCTCCGCCCCCCGGGATGATCCCGAGATTGATCTCCGGCTGACCGAACTGGGCCGCCGTCGATGCGATGCGGATGTCACAGCTCATGGCAAGCTCCAGACCACCCCCGAGGCAGTATCCGTTGATGGTGCAGATGACGGGGCGCGTGAAGTCCTCCATCTGCTGATAGAGGGGGCGCGTCGTCTTGAGCCGCGCCTTCGCCTTCTCCTGGTCCAGTTCAGGGAAGGACTTGATGTCGGCGCCGGCAACAAACGCCTTCCCCGCTCCGGTGAGTACCACCGCCTTGATCTCATCCAACTTTCCCGCCAGTTCCGTCATGATCGCCCCGAGCTGATCCCTGACGGCGGTGATCAGGGGGTTCATGGGGGGATTATTGATGGTTATGACGGCAATCTCATCCTCGATCACATAGCTCACTACCTGCTCGCTCATCTGCGTTCTCCTCTCCTGTCTCACTGTTCGGTCTGAAGGGGGCTACTTCGGCAGGTCCGCCGGCCCCAGCTTCTTTCCCTCTTCATCGTAGCGATACCAGCCGATACCGGTCTTGCGCCCCAGCTCGCCCCGCTCCACTTTTTTCCGGAAGAGCTCGGGGGGTCTGAACTTCTCATCCCCCGTATCTTCATGGACGGCTTTGTAGGCGTTGTATGCCACATCGAGGCCTGCCATATCAGAGGTCTCAAAGGGCCCCATGGGGCGACCGAATCCGAGCCGCATCCCCTTGTCCACATCCTCCACACTCACCACCCCCGCTTCGACGAGCCTGATCGCCTCAACGGTGCTGGGGTAATTGATCCGGTTCAGGGCAAAGCCGGCGACATCGCGGTTGACCCGGATCGTCTCTTTCCCCAAGGACTGGCAGATCTCTTCGACAAGGACGATCGTTTCCTCCGATGTATCGGCGGTCCTTATCAGTTCCACGATCCGCATCATCGGCACGGGACTGAAAAAATGGGCCCCCAGGAAAAGCTTTTTCCTGCCGGTCACCTCGGCGATCTTCGTGATGGGGATCGCTGATGTATTGCTGGCAAAAACCGTATAAGGGGGACAGATGGCGTCGAGATCGGCAAAGAGCTGCCGCTTGACCGCAAGGTCTTCCACGACGGCCTCGAAGACAAAGTCGGCCGATGCAGCAGCGGAAATGTCTGTCGTCCCCGAGATCCGTCCCATGATCTCATCGACTGTTCCCGGGATCTTCCCCTTCTCCACAAACTTCCCCACCGACCACCGAACCGCCTGAAGCCCTTTTTCGACGAGTTCCCCGTTCAGATCGCGAATCGTCACTTCATACCCCGCCTGCGCGCAGACCTGGGCGATTCCTCCCCCCATCAGCCCCGCGCCGGCGACAAAGATCCTCTTTATCATCCTTATAATGCCTCTGGGAGAGGGCTGCATCATGGCAGCCCTCTCCTTGTTTCGATCAAAACCGTTCTCTCAATCCTTCGTCATTCCCGCGATCTTTCGCACCATCTCCCTGCGGGTCTCGATGTCGTATTGAGAGGTAATGGCTATCTCCTCCATCCGGGGCGACCCGCCACCGTGGAGAGCGCCGAAATTGGCAATGCCACCCTTTGCCGAACAGGCCAGGTCGCCCACATGGCGCCACAGCTGAGCCTGGTTCTCCGGTGACATCTTGGAACTGCGTGTCGTATATTTCTTGGCATACTCTGCCGTTTCGGGATTGACGAATTCCGCT
>JAFGSH010000105.1 GCA_016934695.1 Deltaproteobacteria bacterium | reverse complement strand
TCCTTTGACGACCGGGGCAAGAAGGTCTCAGTCGCCTTCGCAAAGATCCTCAAGGAGGCCGGGGTCAGCTTCGGTATCCTGGGAGGCGAAGAGGGATGCTGCGGCGATTCCGCGATGCGGGGCGGCAATGAGTATCTCTCCCAGACCCTGGCACAGATGAATATAGAGGTGATGAACGGGTACGGCGTGAAGAAGATCATCTGCACCTGTCCCCACGGATACAATATGATCAAGAAGGACTATCCGCATTTCGGCGGCAACTTCGAGGTCTATCACCACACCGAGGTCATCGCCGACCTGATCGCTCAGGGGAAGATCAAGTTGAAAAACCCGGTCGAGGGGACATTCACTTATCACGATTCCTGCTTCCTGGGTCGGTACAACAATATCTACGAACAGCCGAGAAAGGTCCTGAAGGCCATCCCGGGTATGAGGCTGGCGGAGATGAAGAGAAATTATTCCAAGAGCTTCTGCTGCGGTGCCGGCGGCGCGAGGATGTGGATGGAAGAGGATATCGGAGAGCGGATCAACGACATGAGAACCGACCAGGCCGTCGAGATCAAGGCGGACACGATAGCGGTGGGGTGTCCCTTCTGTCTCACCATGATGTCCGATGGTATCAAGGATCGCCAGATGGAGGAGAAGATGGAGGCCTTCGATATCGCCGAGATCGTATGGAGTGCCATGGGGCTCGAGACAACGGTGAGGGCCGAGACTCCACCGGAAGAGACCGCGGAGGCAGCGGGAGAAGAGACCTCCGCCTAACCTGAAGAGTGGAAGATGATCTTTTGCTTGTGTACTGAAGAGGGCCCCCGATCTTGAGGTCGGGAGCCCTCTTTGTTATAACGGCAGGAAATGTGCACAGAGGAAGCAGGTATGACAGAGGCACGGTATCTGGACAAACCCTGGCTCAAGGCGTACCAGGCGGGAGTCCCGGAATGCATCGGATATGAGGAGATCTGCCTTCCGGAGATCCTGGAGCGGACGGCCCGTGAGTTTCCCGAACGGGAAGCCCTGATCTGCGAGGGGTATGCGGTCACGTTCCGGGACCTTGTGGACATGGTCGACCGTTTCGCCGCCTGTCTGACTTCCTTCGGGATCGGCCCGGGGGACGCCGTTGCAGTCCTCATGCCCAACCTGATCCCCTGTGTCGCCGCCTACTACGCCATCCTGAAGGTAAGGGGAGTGGCGGTGATGACCAATCCCCTCTACTCGGATGCCGAACTGAGGCACCAGTTCAACCATTCCGGCGCGAAGGCTCTCGTGACGACCGATCTCCTCGGGGATCGGATGATCGACCTCCGTCCGACGACCCGGATCAGGCAGATCGTCTACACCTCCGTCGGGGACTACCTCCCCTTCCCCCGTAATATCCTGTTTCCCCTGACGGCGCGGAGGACGGGACGCGCCGCCTCCGTGAAACAGGCACCCGATCTCTATTCGTGGAAGGGATGCATCAAGGCGAATGCTCCCGCTCCGCCTCCCGTGAAGCCGGCCTTCGAAGATGTGGCGATGTACCAGTACACGGGGGGCACCACGGGGGTTTCGAAGGGGGCGATGCTCACCCACGCCAACCTGAGCGTGCAGGTCCAGCAGCTTGCGGCATGGTTTCCCTCCTTTGAGAAAGGGAAGGAGCGGACGCTGGGAGCGCTCCCCTTCTTCCACACCTTCGGTCTGTCCGCCGTTATGAACCTGTCCACCTATATGGGATGGACCGATATCCTGATGCCGAAACCCCAGGCGGATCAGCTGCTGCAGGCGATACGAACATACAAACCCACCTTTATGACGATGGTGCCGACCATGTACATCGGGATGCTGCACCATCCCGGTATCGGCAAGGCGGACATGAGCTCCGTCAAGGCCTGCTTCTCCGGGAGCGCCCCTCTTGCGGTTGATGCCGTGCAGGCCTTTGAGAAAGCTACCGGTGTGTATATCATCGAGGGATTCGGTCTGACGGAGACGTCGCCCGTCACGCACATCAATCCCTTCGAAAAGGAGATGCGCAAAGTGGGCAGCATTGGGGTCCCCATCCCCGACACGGTCTGCCGGATCGTCGATCTGGAAGACGGTCTGACCGATATGACCGTCGGTGAACCGGGGGAGCTTATTGTCAAGGGGCCGCAGGTCATGAAGGGATACCGGAATATGCCGTATGAAACGGCGGACACCCTCAGAGACGGCTGGTGTTATACCGGCGATGTCGCTACCATGGATGGTGACGGGTATTTCTACATCACGGACCACAAGAAAGAGGTGATTATCTCGGGAGGGTACAACGTCTATCCGGTTGATGTTGACGAGGTCTTCTACGAAAATCCGAAGGTACGGGAGGCCTGTGCGATCGGCATTCCCGATCTTCGGAGGGGAGAAAATATCAAGGTCTTTGTGGTGCTCAGGGAGGGGGAGCGTGCGACCGAGGAGGAATTGATCGAATTCTGCCGCGGGAGGCTGGCCACCTACAAGCTCCCGACGGAGATCGAATTCCTCGAAACGCTTCCCAAAACCGAAACCGGGAAGATACTCCGAGCCGAGTTGCGTAAGGAAGAGTGGGAAAAGAGGAGAAGGAAACAACCTGAGAATACATAGGGGAATACTGCGGAGAGATGATGCCTACGATACTGGTCGTGTACCATTCACAGACGGGGAACACCGAAAAGATGGCGGGGGCCGTCGCGCAGGGGGCGGCGAGCATCGGGAACACGGAAGTAATCCTGAAAAGGGCGGCCGATGCGTCCCTGGAGGACCTCCTCGCCTGCGACGGGCTCGCCATCGGGACGCCGGAGAACTTCGGGTATATGTCCGGTGCCGTCAAGGACTTCTTCGATCGCACCTTTTACCCGGCGGAGGGGAAGGTGTTCAGGAAGCCTTATGTGGTCTTTATCAGCGCGGGGAACGACGGGACAGGGGCCCTGAACAGCATCGAGCGGATCGCCCTCGGCTACCAGTTCAAAAAGGTGTACGATCCCGTCATTGCCCGGAACTCACAGGGGGGCGTCACGGACGAGGTCCTCGAGAGGTGCCGCGAGCTGGGTCAGACGATCGCCGGCGGCATCGAGGCGGGAATCTACTAAATAGGATTCAAGGGTTCGAGGATTCGAGGGTAAGATCGTGTTCTAGCTTTTCACTTGACCCCTTGGCCCCTGGAATCCTTGAACCCTTATGAGCGGCTCCAGGTAGTCATCCGGCC
>JAFGSH010000104.1 GCA_016934695.1 Deltaproteobacteria bacterium | reverse complement strand
GGTCGGCCCGCTCGATGACCCGCTCGTCGGCCCTCCTCCCCGTAATGACCAGCTCGACACCGGGAGGCCGCGCATCAATGAATGCGAGGAGGTCCTCCACCGGAAAGAGATTGTAGTAGGTTGCGATATTGGCCTCGTCGAGGATGATCATATCGTAGGCGCCGGTGGACATGATCCGGCGGGTCTCTTCAAGGCCGCGGCGGGCCGCTTGTATGTCCTGCTCGTCGGGCGTCTTATATATAAAACAATCACGGCCGTACTGCTTCACCGTGATGGAATCCTTAAACCGGTCGAGGGCGTCGAGCTCACTGTAGTGCATCCCCTTGACGAACTGCGCCAGGTACACCTTAAGCCCTGCACCGGAGGCCCGCAGGGCAAGTCCCAGGGCCGCCGTCGTCTTCCCCTTTCCGTCCCCCGTGTAAACCTGTACGCGTCCCTGCATAACAGCCCCGGCCCGGTTCAATATATTGTCTATTGCTCAGGTTCACGGTTCACAGCAAGAGCACCGTGTGAGAAGAACACCGTGGAAATAGATTCGATTCAGCAGCAGGTCGAGGGCTGTGAACCGTGAACCTGTACCTGAGCAGTTTCTTCCTTTCTACACCCTGTTCGGGGAATATCCCAGCGCCGCATTGGCCACAATCATCGTATGCATGTTGGAGGTCCCCTCCAGGGTCTCGAACTGTTTCGAATCCCTCAAGAACCGTCCGCAGGGATATTCCGTCGTATATCCATAGGAACCGTGCAGTTTCATACACTCATTCGCCGCATGAACGGCCACCTTTGCAGAAAACAGCTTCGCCATAGAGGTTTCCATCACATTGGGGATATCGTGATCCTTCAGCCAGGCTGCCTTATAGATCAGGGCCGCCAGGGCCTCGTGCTCGATCTTCATCTCGGCTATCTGCTGCTGGATCAGCTGGTACTTCCCGATCGGCCTCCCGAACTGATTTCGCTCCTGGGCATACTGGATCGAGGCCTCCAGACAGGCAGCTGAAAGGCCCAGAGCGCCGGCCGCACAGCCGAGCCGCGTGGCGTTCAACTGTGTCATACAGATCGCAAACCCCTTGTTGATCCCTCCCAGGACGAGTTCCTTGGGGACCTCGACATCCTCAAACGTTACCTCCCCCGTATCCGACGCCCACAGGCCCACCTTTTCCGTCATCTTCTTGCGGGTGATCCCCGGGAGGCTGTAGTCCATGATGAGACAGGTTATCCCTTTGGCCCCGGCGTCCTTGTCGGTCTTGACGTACAGAAGGCCGTGGTCAACGATGGTCCCGTTCGTGGCGAATACCTTGGCACCATTCACGAGAAAGTAGTCGCCCTTGTCTTCGGCGCGGCACTTCATCCCCGCTACGTCGGAACCGAAATCGGGTTCCGTCATGGCAAAATTGCCGATGTACTCGCCGCTGACGAATTTCGGAATATACTCCCGTTTCTGCTCCTCCGTCCCGAATTTCTGGATCGTCAGTGCCGGACCCCAGTCCTGCATGTTGAAAGCCATCCGCCAGGAGGTATGGATCTTGGCCACCTGCTCGATCGCCAGCGCCCCTTCGACAAACCCCATTCCATTCCCGCCGTACTCTTCACTGATACTGAACCCGAAGAATCCCAGCTCGGCCATCTGGTCGTATATCTCTTTCCTCCAGTGGTGGTTCTCCTCATCCTCGTCCACGTAGGGAGCGATCTCCCCTTCGGCGAAGTTCTTCGCCATGTCTTGAAGCATCTGTTGTTCTTCCGTGAGTGCGAAATCCATAAACCCGGTACCTCCTTTTATCATATACCCATTTTATCTATGTTGAGCAGTCTTCCACCACGACCTCAACACCCTTCAATAATAATCGTCAGGGCCTGTCCTCCCAGAGCCCCGACGCAGATCAGCCCGCGGCGGCCCTTCTTCCCGGCCAGCCGGTGAATCATGCCGGTCGTCATGATGCCGCCCGTCGCGGCGCCGGGATGCCCGAAGGCGAGGGAGCCGCCGTCCACGTTTATCTTCCCCGAGACCGTCTCCCCGAGCAGTTCCTCCATGGCGAGGCCGTAGGCGGCCGACGGGGTGTGGATATCGAGAAAATCCAATACCTCAATCTTCAGCCCGCACATGGCCAGGGCCTTATCAATCGAGCGAAGCGCGGTCATCTCGGGGACCGTCGGGTTCCCCGCCGCGATCCCGAAGCCGAGCATCTTCGCCAGGGGCTTTGCCCCCAGTTCCTTCGCCCTCTCGGCCGACAGCATGACCAGCGATGCAGCTCCGTCGGCCCAGGGTGCCACATTCGCCTCCGTCGCCGTTCCTCCTTCGTTCTCTGCCGGGAGGGCCATCAGGTCGTCCAGGCACATCGCTTCCGGCAGGTCGTCCGCCTCGATCACGATCTCCTTCTTCCGCTCTTTGACGGTCACCGGCTCGATCTGTCTGCCGATACGGCCGCCCTCGATCGCCGCGAGGGCCTTTTCGTGATCGCACACCACGTAGGCGTCCAGAACACTCCTCGTGAACCCGTACCGTGAGGCGATGATGTCGGCCAGGGCGGCCGCCGTCAGCTCTCCGTACTCCTCTTCCGGCTGGGCGTTCGTCTCGAGTTCCAGCTTCGAATCGTTGAAACAGAGGCTGTGGGGCCCGAATTCATACCGCGGGTGAAAGAGGTAGTAGTGGGCCAGGCTGTAGCTCTCCACGCCGCCGGCCAGCATTCCCTGATACTCATCCCCGATGATCTTGTTGAAGCCGCTGATCATCGTCTGGAGGGCGCCGGCGCACAGCGTGTTCAGGGTATACCCCGCCGGGTCCTCGCTCAGGCCGGCCAGGGTCCAGGCGTGCCGTCCCACGTTCGCCGGGAGGCTGCTCTGCATCGACTGGCTGTAGATACTCATATCGAGGGCGCCCGAATCGATCCCCGCCCGGTCGACCGCCGCCTTCATGGTATGCGCCGCCAGGTCCTGAACCCTGACGGTCTTCAGCGACCCCATATAGCCTCCGATCGGTGTCCTCACCGCGCTGACAAATACCGTTTCCTTCACTGGGCACCTCCTTCCCGCCCCTCGAACCGTTCGATGATGATCGCCCCTCCGATACCGCCCCCGCAGCATAAGGTTGCCAGACCGTACCGTTTCCGCATCCGCTCAAGCCCGTAGAAGAGCTTGGTTGTAATGATGCAGCCGCTGGCGCCGAGAGGATGTCCGAGAGCAATTGCCCCTCCCCACAGGTTCATATGGGTATCGAGCCATTCGTCGTCGACCCCGTACATCTCCTTCCACTCGCGTATGACGGCGAGACTCTGTCCGGCGAAGGCCTCATTCAGTTCCACGATGTCCATATCGGCCAGGGTCATCCCCGCCTTCTTCATCGCGATCGCGGTGGAGGGAACCGGGCCGCGCCCCATGATCTTCGGGTCCACACCGGCTACACCGCAGGCGAGGATCCGCGCCCGCGGCGTCACGCCCAGTTCGTCGGCCTTCTCCCGCGACATGATGAGGCAGACCGCCGCTCCGTCGTTCCGTCCCGAAGAGCTCCCCGCCGTCACGGTCCCGTCCTTCTTGAAAACGGGCTTGAGCTTCGCCAGCCCTTCCAGCGTCGTATCCTTCCGGGGAAATTCATCGACGGCAAAGGTGCCGATCGTCCCGTCGTCTTTTTCGTACCTGACGGGGATGATCTCGGCCTCGAACTCGCCCTGTTCGATCGCCCTGACTGCCAGTTGCTGGCTGCGCAGGGAAAAACGATCCTGCTCTTCGCGGGGGATATTATGCAGCTCCACGAGATTCTCGGCGGTGATCCCCATGGGGATATTGCCGTACCGTTCCACCGGGGCCGCCCCGGGACCGCCGGCCGTGATCGAATCGAGGAGTTTCACATCGCCGTTCCCGAAGGCGTGGTTGTCCGTATCCAAGAGGAAGTACTCCCCGCCGCTCATCCACTCGACCCCGCCGGCCAGGATGACGTCGGCGAAACCGTTCTTGATAAACTCGTACCCCTCCATGATCGACAGCATCCCCGAGGCGCAGGCGATCGTGTCGGTAAAGGCGGGCACCTCTTCGGGGAGACCGATCATCAGGACCAGGTTCCGGGCCGTGTTCGCCACAACCGTGTTCTGCTTCACGTGCCCCATGATGACATAATCGTACATCTCGGGCGCGATCCGGCCGCTGTTCCGATCAACGACGGCCTTCGCCGTCTGTCCCAGCAGGTCCCAGAAGGGAAGATCCTTGATCGTCCCGCCGTGTCTGCCGATGGCGCTCCTGGCCATATCAACGATTACTACCTCTCTCATTGTAACCTCCTCACCGTCCCGGTCGACTGCAGCGGCCGGGACCGCGTCATCTGTCTGTGTCTTCACCCCGACCCGGGCCTTGGCCCTCCGTTGCTAGAACTTGAGATCCGTCCGTGGTTTCCTCTCTCCCGCGGTGTAGTCGTACCACCCTTTGCCGGTCTTTCTCCCGAGATCCCCGCTGACGACAAGCTTCTCAAGGATCAGGGGCGGGGCGAACTTCGGATCCTTATACCCCTCGTAGAGGGTCTTGAAGACGTTGTATCCGATCTCGACACCAACGAAATCGGCCAGTTCGAAGGGTCCCATGGGGTGGTTGAGACCGAGCTTGATCGCCTTGTCGATGTCTTCGAGGCTGGCGACCCCTTCCAGGAGACACTTGAAGCATTCCGCCCGGAAGGCCGCATTCGCGCGGTTGACCAGGAACCCCGGCACGTCCTTCACGCGGACCGTCTCTTTCCCCATCTTCGCCGCGATCTCCTCGGTTACCGCAATCGACTGCTCGGATGTCTTCAGACCGGGGATGACCTCCACTAGGCGCATCACCGGCACGGGGCTGAAGAAGTGCATCCCGATGAACCGGTCGGGGCGCCCCGTGGCCGCGGCCAGCGTGGTGATCGGGATGGACGAGGTGTTCGACGCGAAGATGACCTTTTCGCCGCAGATGGCGTCGAGCTGCTGGAAGATGCCCTTCTTGACCTCCAGGTTCTCGAACGCCGCCTCGATGACGAAATCCGCCTTCCCGGCGGCCTCAAATTCGATCGACTTGTCGATACGGCCCAGTATCGCATCCTTTTCCGCCCCGTCAAGCTTTCCCTTCGTGACCTTCCCTTCGAGAAGCTTCGTAATGGTGTTGAATCCCTTGTCGATGAACTCCGTCTTGACATCGTTCATGATGACGCTGTAGCCGGCCTGGGCCGCAACCTGCGCGATGCCGCCCCCCATCAATCCTGAACCTACCACCATGATCGTCTTGATTCCCATTGCCATAACCCCTTTATCGTTCCAATCCTCCGTTTTTATTCCGTTCCCGCTTCCCGATACCGTCCCTACCTTCCGACGAAGTTCGGTTTGCGCTTCTCGATGAAGGCCGCCGCGCCCTCCTTCTGATCCTCCGTCCCGCAGAGGTAGCTCCAGTGCATGGACTCGAGATCGAGTCCCTCGTTCAGGGTCATGTTGAGGCCGTGGTTGATCGCTTCCTTGGCGGCCCTGACGGCGAGGACGGACTTGCTCGCGATGAGCCTCGCCATCTCCTTCGCCTCGTCCATCAGTTTATCCGGGTCCACAACGGCATTCACCAGCCCGATTTCATAGGCGCGCTCCGCACTGATGAACTTCCCCGTATAGATCAGCTCCTTGGCGATACCGGCCCCCACGAGCCGGGGGAGACGCTGGGTTCCCCCGCCCCCCGGGATGATCCCGAGATTGATCTCCGGCTGTCCCAGCTGGGCCGACGACGAGGCGATGCGGATATCACAACTCATGGCAAGCTCCAGCCCTCCCCCGAGGCAGTACCCGTTGATGGCGCAGATGACGGGTCTCGCGAAATCCTCCATCTGCTGATAGAGGGGGCGCGTCTTCTGCAAACGGGCCTTTGCCTTCTCCTGGGTCAGTTCCGGAAAGGACTTGATATCGGCGCCGGCGACGAAGGCCTTCCCCGACCCCGTGAGGATCACGGCCTTGACCTCATCCAGCTTCCCCGCAAGCTCCGTCATGATCGCCGAAAGCTGATCTCTGACGGCGGTGATCAGGGGATTCATGGGTGGGTTGTTGATCGTTATGACGGCAATCTCATCCTCGATGACATAGCTGACAACCTGTTCGCTCATCTGTGCTCTCCTCTCCTTATAAAAACGCTGTCTCTGCCAGCCGGCGACGGTGCGCAACGGCAGCATTATTTCGGCAAATCCGCCGGCCCCAGTTTTTTGCCTTCCCCGTCGTAGCGGTACCAGCCGATGCCGGTCTTGCGCCCCAGCTCGCCCCGCTCCACCTTCTTCCGGAAGATCTCGGGGGGCTTGAACTTTTCATCCCCCGTCTCCTCGTAGACCGCCTTGTAGGCGTTGTAGGCCACATCGAGACCGGCCATGTCGGAGGTCTCAAAGGGACCCATGGGGCGCCCGAATCCGAGCCGCATCCCCTTGTCCACGTCCTCCACGCTCACCACGCCCGCCTCGACCAGCCTGATCGCCTCGACGCTGCTGGGGTAATTGATCCGGTTCAGGGCAAAGCCGGCAACGTCGCGGTTGACCCGGATCGTCTCCTTTCCCAGGGACTGGCAGATCTCCTCGACGAGGACGATCGTCTCCTCCGATGTCTCGGCGGTCCTGATCAGCTCCACGATCCGCATCATCGGAACGGGGCTGAAGAAATGGGCGCCGAGGAACTGCGTCTTTCTGTTCGTCGCCCCGGCGATCTTCGTGATGGGGATCGCCGACGTATTGCTGGCAAAGACCGTATAGGGGGGGCATATGGCATCGAGGTCGGCGAAGAGCTGCCGCTTGACCGCGAGATCCTCCACGACGGCTTCGAAGACGAAGTCGGCGGACGCCGCGGCGGAAAGGTCGGTCGTCCCCGTGATCCGGCCCATGATCTCATCGACTGTGCCGGGGGTCTTCCCCTTCTCCACCAGCTTTCCCGCCGACCACCTGACCGACAGGAGTCCCTTCTCGATGAGCTCGTCCGTCAGGTCGCGGATCGTCACCTCATACCCCGCCTGGGCGCAGACCTGGGCGATCCCTCCCCCCATCAGTCCCGCGCCGGCGACAAAGATCCTCTTGATCATCGTTCAATGCCTCTTTGAGGAGAGGGTCGCCCTGATGCAGCCCTCTCCTTAGTTTCAATCAAAATCGTCCTGTCAATCCTTCG
>JAFGSH010000013.1 GCA_016934695.1 Deltaproteobacteria bacterium | reverse complement strand
GAGCACGCCCACCTGGTAAAACTCCCGGCGTACATGGTGAATTCCGTATCGGTGGTTCCCTTCGGGGCACACCCAGGGGGTGTCTGGAACCAGGGGATGCAAGGGTTTGAGGCGTATGCCGAGGACTATGACTTCATGACCCTCTTCAACCGGCTGTGCAGGGACCCCCGGGCTCTCGATGACTGGATCAGGGAATGGGTCCTCGATTGTTCCTCCTTTGCGGATTATGTCGCCAAGCTGGGGGATGACCGGCTCCTCTCCTTAAAGAAAAATGCCGGGCGGGATGCATGGCGGGAGCAACTGGCCGCACTCGAGGATACAATATCCGAAGAAGAAGAGTGCAATGATATCGAAAGGATGGTTATCATCGCCGCACGGGAGATCAAGGACCGGGTCCTGCGGGGCGGGCACCGGACGATGCTGGCCGGTGCGGGGACGGCCAACCTTGCCGCCTGGGTGGCGAAGTACCGCCTCCAGGAAGAGGATTACCTGGTTGAACTGCTGGTGGAGCTGGGATATTTCGGGAATTCACCGCGTCCGGCGGAGCCCTTCCTCCTCAATTTCGGCAATTTCGGCACCTGCAAGATGCTGACCGAGACACTTGATACGCTGGGGGTTTTTACCTGCGGCGCCACAAATCGGTGCATCGGGGTTCTCGGCGGGGGGCAGGTCGATAAATTCGGCAATATCAATTCCAGCTGGATCTCGGACGACGTATACCTCACCGGCTCGGGAGGCGCGAATGACGTGGCGACGGGTGCCGCGGAGACCATGGTGATCATGCAGCAGTCGCGACACCGTTTCCTCGAGAAGGTCCCTTTCGTTACAGCCCCCGGCACCAGGGTAAAGAGCCTGATCTCTCCTCTTGGTGTCTTTGAAAAGATTAATGATGATAAAGAATTTACCCTGACGAAATATTGGATGCCCCCCGGATCTTCATCTGCGGAGGAGGTGATCAGGGATATCAGGGAACGGTGCGGGTGGAATCCAAAGGTAACCGGAAGGCCGGAACAACTTCTCCCGCCAAGGAGGGACGAATTGAGACTGCTTCGAGTCTTTGATCCTCGTCGCTACTATATTAAGTAATTCTTAAGTTCCGCCGGTGTTGGAGAACCACGGGCCGATTATCCGAGAGCGGGGGAGGGAGAAATACCGTGCTGCAGCGGTGGAGTCGTCATGTCCCATGCACCGGTGAAATCTGCTCCGCAGGCTCGCACGGAGAGTAAGAACCAGTACCACCACGCTTCATGAAGGATGTCTCAGATGAAAGAAGAAACAGTAAGGAAAGGGAAATATGCGGGTGAGAGCAGTGTTGTGATGGCGCAAGTAATGAATCCTCTCGATGCGAATCCGGCGGGGAATGTGCATGGCGGCGCAATCATGAAGCTGATCGACACCGTGGCGGGCGCCGTCGCCGTGCGGCACGCACGGACCAACGTCGTCACGGCATCCATCGACCGCCTCGACTTTCACAGCCCTGTTTTCATAGGCGATCTGCTTACCTTGAAGGCGGGGCTCAACATGGTGGGGAGGACCTCAATGGAGGTCGGGGTCAGGGTGGAGACGGAAAACCTGGTGACGGGGAAGGTCCGGCATACCGCTTCGGCCTATCTCACTATGGTGGCCCTCGGTCCCGATGGAAGGCCGAAGGAAATCGTCCCGCTCATTCTTGAGACGGATGAACAGGTCCGCCGGAACCGGGAAGCGGAGGCACGGAGAAGGATGAGGCTCGAAGAGAGACAGAAGGAAAAGGCCTGCCAGGAGAATCATGAGAAATGTGAATTTTAAAAACCGGCGGAGCGATGCATAAAAAAAGGCCGCGAGAGGGATGTCGGATGAAAAAGATAGGAATTATCGGCGGGTTGGGGCCGGAATCGACGATCGATTACTACCGGGGGATCGTCGATACCTATCGAAGGCGGCAGGGAGGAATTGCCGGACCGGAGATGATCATCTACAGCGCCGATGTCGGTGAAGTACTGAAAATGGTAGAAGCGAAACGGTGGGACGAACTGATCGATTGGCTCCTCGAGAGGACCAGCGCCCTGCAGCGCGCCGGGGCGGACTTTGCCGTGATCGGCGCCAACACGCCCCATATCGTTTTTGATCAGGTGCAGGCACGCTCCTCCATCCCCCTGCTGAGCATCGTCGATGAGACATGCCGGAGGGCCGGGGCTCTGGGCATGAAGAGGGTCGGTCTCATGGGGACGCGGTTTACCATGCAGTCCGATTTTTACCAAAAGACGTTCCGGGCGGCGGGAATCTCGGTCGTCGTCCCGAAGGCCGACGAGATAGAACAGATCCACAACAGACTCATGACCGAGATCGAGCTGGGGATCGTGCAGGATTCGACCAGGGAAGAGCTGTTGGCCATAGCCGGACGGATGAGAGATGAGGATTCGATCGAGGGCTTGATCCTTGGATGTACGGAACTGCCTATGATTCTTGATAAAGATGAGTACGGCGGCATTCCCTTTCTGAACACGACCGCCATCCATATAGAGGGTATTCTGGCATGCTCTGCCGGTGCCTGAATCGGGAAAGTCACGGGGTGGCACGGACCGAGGCTGGTGCGCCGTCGGTACTTGCAGAAGGGAAGTGAAATGGATTACAGTATCCGGACGGGGAGGCCGGAGGATATCGATATTCTGACGGAGGTTATCCGGGTCTCCTTCAGAGATGTGGCGGGTCGTTTCGGCCTGACGTCGGATAACTGCCCAAAACATCCGTCGAACTGCACCGTGGAGTGGGTGCGGAGGGACATGGATCGCGGTGTTGTCTATTGCATTCTCGATGAGGAGAATGGTGCCGCGGGGTGTGTGGCCCTCGAACGGGCAGAGGGAGGAGAATGGTACCTTGAACGCCTTGCAGTTCTTCCGGACCGGCGGCGGCGCGGCCTGGGCAGGGCTCTGGTCGAGCACGTCCTGGCGCAGGCACAACGTTCGGGGGCCGTGCGTGTGGGAATCGGAATTATTGCGGGAGATACGGATCTCAAGAGGTGGTATCGCGAGATAGGGTTTGTTGAGGGGGAAACGAAGGTATTCGCCCACCTGCCGTTTCGGGTGACCTTTATGTCGTATCAGATCGGAGGGAGCGGTTAAGATGATAGTGGACACGAGGCAACAGCACTTGATCGATCACAATTTCCTGCTTTCGATGGGACTCTTGATGTCGAATTCCGTCATAGGCGAATTTTTGGACACCTACAATATCGGCATTGTGAGCAGCGGGGTTCCCAATAAACAATACAATGTCGTATTCATTAAGAAAAAGACTTCAAAACCGGAAAAGGTAATTCAGAAATGGGAACAGTTCTTCGAACTCCGGGGCCTTCCCTTTCGTGTCCTGATCAGCCCCGGCTTTGAAGATGGATATGAACCCTTGATGAAGGAGAAGGGATACAGGGAGATCGAACCCCAACCGGCCATGATCCTGTCCGATCTGGGCGGAAAGGGCGGCGAGGAGACTGACCTGGTTATCAAGCGGGTTGTCACCCCCGAAGAACTGGCCCACTTTCAGGAGACGGTCGCAGAGGGATTCGATTTTCACAGCAAGGTGGGGCCGTTTCTGATCACCGAACGGGTGCGGGCTCTACCCGATACCGAACTCTTTATCGGATATGCCGACGGTCGTCCCGCCTCGGCATCAATGCTGATCAAGACGGGGGATATAGCGGGTATATACTGGGTTGCCACGCCGAAGAAATACCGGAGGCGCGGTTTCGGCGCTGCGGTGACCCAGCATGCCGTCCTGGCGGGAAGGAATAGAGGGTGCACACTGGCGAGCCTCCAGGCGTCCAAGATGGGCAAACCGGTCTACGAAAGGATCGGATTCGTCAATTGTTACAACTATCGGGCCTATACAATCTCTAAGAAAGTTTGATTCTTCCGGATATTTTTCTCTGCTGGTCGTGGTATCTCCGGAAGTGGGAGAGAGCGCGGATCGCCCGTTCGAAGGATGGATAGGCGGGGATCCCCGCTTCACAGAAGCGGCGCCGGAGTGCGGTACCCCTCGCGTTCAGCTCATGGTCACCCCCGTCATAGTCGATGGTGAAGACCGTCGGCTTTCTCTTTTTATGGGTATGGATGAAGTCGATGATCCCGGGGGTCGGATCGGGCATCTCGGCGCTGTGAAAGGCGATCCGCGGGATCAGGCGATCGGCGATCACCATGTGAATATTCGGATCCCGATACGCTGTGTCCAGAAGGTCACAGAGGCGGTCGCCATTCACGAAAGATTCCCACAGGTCGAGAGGATTGCCGGCGATGCTCCCCGCTACGGGGACGATAGGGCGAATCCGTCTCATGCTTGCGGATGAGAGCGGTGGAACGGCAAGCCCTTCTCCAACAGCGCCGTCGGAGAAGATGACGCTGTTTCCGCCACCCCCGCCGATGATGAAGAGACCGCCCCCTTCTGTCTCCGGGAGGGATGAGAACGCGAGGATCGTATCCGCCCACTCGTTCATACAGGATACGGGGGTGACGCCTGCCTGGTCGAAGAAGGCCTGCCACAATCGCCCGTTCCCCGCCAGGGTTCCCGTGTGAGATGCCACCGTGGCCGCCCCTTTTTCTGTCCGTCCCCCCTTCAAGAGGATGATCGGTTTCCGGGGCGTTGCGTCCCGTGCGAGTTCGAAGAGACGTCTCCCGTCACGGACACTCTCCAGGTACATGGCGATAACGTCGATATCATCATCGCCGGCCATATACTCAAGAAAGTCGGTGCTGTCGAGCACCGTTGCGTTTCCGATACTGGCCGCCTTGCTCACCCCCACTCCCAGGGACGAGACCTGCTCGGTCAGGCGCTGCGTTATACCCCCGCTCTGCGAGATGATGCCGAGATCGCCGTCTCTTCCCGGGATAGCCCCCCATGCCGTCAGTTTGAAAGCCGGACAGTACGGCCCCATGCAGTTCGGTCCCATGATGAGGAGGCCATACTGTGCCGCAATGGAGGACACTCGCTTTTCGAGAGTCGCTCCTTCCTCCGTCCCCAGTTCGCCGAAGCCGGCCGAGAGGATGTGGATATGTCTGATCCCCAGACGGCCGCACTCCTCGAGGACGGCAGGGACGGCAGAGGCCTGAACTGCAACCATGACGAGATCCGGCACTTCGGGGAGCGATGCCAGATCAGGGTATGCCCTGATCCCCTGAACGCTTGCGGCCCTGGGATTGATCGGATAGACAGTCCCTGGATAGCCCGCCGCGACGAAGTGGTGCAGAAAGCTCAATCCCCCGAAGCTGGAAGCGCTCCGGGAGACGCCAACAATGGCTATACTCTTCGGTTTAAAAAACCTTGCTAGGTCGGAAGGAGTGTAATCAGGCATCCTATGTCTCCGGAAATGTGTGTATGCTGCTCCTGCAGAGGCAAGCGTACTATAGGGGAAAGCCCTCTGGCTGTCAATAAAAAGACCCCGCCGTTATGAAGGGTGAGCGATGATCTTCCGGGGGGTCGGGGTCTCCCTCGTTTCACGAAACGAGAAACAGTCCTTCCTATCGTTTCATGAAACATGACGCACCCCTGTGACCCGTAAAGAAATTGGCTGGAGGGTCAAAAGAATTCCCGGACCGTGGATTCACTGAATACGGCCGGATCGCAGTATGGTGAATGATACCATTTCCTTGTGGTGCGGTACCCAAGGAAATTCGATAATTATCTTGATCAGGAAGGTGGGATCGTGTATAGTGCGCCGCAGAGAGAAGATGAGAAGCCGTCGATGAAATTCAGTGAATTAAACCTCCCCCCTGACATCTTCAAGTCGATCGTGAGTATGGGGTATGATGAGATGACGCCCATTCAGGAGGCGTC
>JAFGSH010000103.1 GCA_016934695.1 Deltaproteobacteria bacterium | reverse complement strand
CTGGTCCCTGAAGGTCGTCTCCTTGGCCTCGATCATGCCACGGGGACCTGAGGCCGTATCGTATGAGGCCTCCTGATCTCTGAGAAGCGGCGCATACCCCTCAGGCGGGACGAGACGGCTCCTCATGGCATAGATCCTGGTATGGAGGTAGACATCATCCGCGTAGTATTTCATGGCCCCTCAACTCGTCAGCAGGAGGGAAACGATCTTTTCCTGTATCTCCCGCTCCAACGACGGGTCCTGGTCCAGCCTCACCATCTCGACCTCCGCCGCGTGCAATGCCTCCCCGGCGTTCTTTTGTGCCTCCTCGATCGCCCTCGCCAGCCGGTCTTTCCCCTCATCGACAATCCGGGCGGACTCTTCGGCCTTTCGTTCCTCGACGGTTTTTCTGTGCTCCTCGACCTTCCGCCGGTATGCCTCCTCGGCCTGTTCCACCTCGTCGGCACACTGTTTCTCGATCTCCATAATACGGCTGATCGTATCCTCCATACCGGTCTTCCTCCACTCTTCGGCTCCACTTTTTCTCGGGGCGGTTTCTTGAGTCGATGGTCTTCGTCTTCCCCTTACAACCGGAGGAGTGCCTCGAAGAGACTCATGTCCTTGTCCTTTTTCTTGAAGGAGAGGAGCGGCGCCGTCGTCGTCCGGATCAGCTGTTCCGTCACGCTGTCCAGAAGAAATCTCGCGGCGGCCTTCTTGCCCCTCGATCCGATGATGATCAGGTCGATCCCGTATTCTTCCACCGTCTCCAGGATCGTTTTGTACGGTTTTTTGTCCATCCTCAGCATAATCGGATTGAGATAGATCCCCTTGAAATCAATCTCTTTAATAAATTTCTGACACTTCTTCCTCGCGTTCTTCTCCATGACCTCGGCAAACTCTTCATACTCCTTGCCCCTTTTATAGTATCCCAGGGGAACATCGTAGACATGCACGCAGTAGATGCTCGGTATCTCATGGGTAACAGCGAAATTGACGGCCAGATTCATCGCTTCCGCCGCATTCTCGGAAAAATCGACGGGAACGAGGATCTTGATGTCTTGCGGGTGGTTCGTCCGGGGCTCGACCTGTTCGGGGACGTACAACGTCGAACACGCCGCCTTCCGGGAGATACTGACGGGGACCGTCTCCTCCCCCGTGAACTCACCGCTTATCCTCCCGAGGATGATGAGGTCGGCCTCTCTCTCTTTCAATTTTCTCAGGATGTCGATCTCCACCAACTCCGATTCCCTGATCACGTCATACTCGACTCGCGTAGCGGGGTGGCCGTCATAGTATTTATCGACCAGTTCCTCCATGAGGCGTTTCGTCTTCTTTTCGAGCGAAGCACGGGCACCCGCTTCAGCGTTTTCCCGTATCTTTCCACGACCGATGATATGCACAAAGGTGACCCGTTCCGATGAGGCCAGCCAGCTGACGAGACCCGCATAGCGGATCTTGGTCTTATCCTGCTGCCCCAGGGCAAGCCCCACCATCAGGTTCTTAAACTGGTACATGGCCGCCTCCTTTCCGCGCTCTGAGAGCCACTTCCCCCCATACCCTCTCTTCAGATATACCAACGCGCAGCATCCACCCTCTCAGGGTTTCCCCTCTGGCACACCTGTGCCGCCCGTCGGGATGGAACGGAATTTGTGTTGTATCTGTTATGGACGTACGATTAGTCTTCCAGCCGGAACGACACCCTGACCCGTGCCCTGTAGCTCTTGACCTTTCCGTCTTCGATGGTCAGGTCGAGCCTGGTGACCTCCGCGATCCTGAGATCGTGAAGGGTACTGCTGGCCGTCTCCACCGCATTCTTGGCCGCGTCTTCCCATGACAAGGCACTGGTTCCCACCAACTCTATGATCTTGTAAGTACTGTCAGGCATGGTCTCCCTCCTTCGTCCATCGGTTTGAGAAAACGGTCAACGCTTGGATTGAAAGCATACCTCATTCCTGAGGGTGTTGAAGAATGTGAATGGGTGAACGGGTGTGAAGATGGTCTCTTTGCGCGCCGCCGCAGAGACAGTTTCTGAGCGAAAACAATTCAAGCCCTTCAAAAGAACACCTTTGAAAAGAGACGAAACCGGACGGGGGGATACTCCCGACGCCCCCCACTGTTTCGATTCCATAATGAGGGACAAACGGGACTTTGTCAATCACTTTTTGCCTTCCCGCGGCGATTTGTCACTGCCGGCAGAGCCGTGTCTGCCGGGGATCTTCCCGTAACGGAGCGGCCCCTTCCCCTCCTTCAGTCCGCGGACCGATTCGACGATGTCGGCGTAGCGCTTCTTCAGTTCATAGAATCCATGCCACCAGGCGTAATCGGGGGCCATCATGGCGGCTCCCATGCGGGCCCGGCGTCCCTCGTGGTGCCAGAATTCATAGAACTCCCACTCGATCTCCTCATCGAAATAGGGCTTGTCGGAAAGGACCCCGGCTGCATACAGGTCGTCCATGAGAGACCGTACGGGACGGTAGTATTCCTCATTGTAGTTTTCGACGACGCCGTCCAGATTCGCGAAATGATCATCGGCCCAGGTGCCGGAGTGACACTGGAGACAGACCTGTTTCATCTTGTCCCGCTCCTCCTCCCAGTCCGTAGCGGCCGGGAAGGGTTTGAATTCCGAGGGGTGGATCGTCAGGGGCGCCTGGGTCTCCCAGGAAAGACGCTCCGTCACATCGTGGGACTTCTCAACCCCGGCGGCGGCCGACATGTGGCACGCCGAACAGGTGGGAGCCCGGTAGTCCCTCCCCGCCGTCCAGATCCCGTCATCCGGTGTCCATTCCCACCGGTGACCCTCGGCGTGATAGACCGTTCCGTGTTTGGATTCGTTGTAGATCTCGATCTGGGGGTGATCGGGGCCGAGATGACACTGGTCGCAGGCCTCCGGCTTTCTCGCCTCGGCGACGGAAAAGCGGTGGCGCGTGTGGCAGCTCGAACAGCATCCCCGGCTCCCGTCGGGATTGATCCTCCCGATGCCGACGTTGGGCCAGGTGCCCGGCAGGGGCCTGCCGTCGCTGACCGTGACGGCCGTCCCGTGACAGGCGTAACATCCCGTCGTCCGTTCGATCTCGTTGTTCATGTCGTCATTCAGCCAGGAATCGACCTTCCACATGATATCCCTGGTGTGGGCGTGCTTGCTCCGGTCGAACTGAGTGGCTTCGGCGGGGTGACAGCCGGCGCAGCGTTTCGGTGAGACCACGACCGATACCGGAGTCTCGCTGTTTTTCCGATGAGCCGCGCTGTTGAGATTTTCGTCGTCACTCCCCCGGTGGCAGTCGTAACAGGTGACTCCCACAGCGGCGTGGACGCCCTGCTCCCAATCTTTATACAGGGCAGGCTTGGTGTGCTTGTGACAGAAGAGGCAGCTCTCCTCGGCCGTCTTGTCGCCCGTCCAGGCCTCAGGCGCCGCGGCGGGGCTGAAGGAAACCGGCCCCCACCGCCAGACGCTGATGCAGGCGACGATGAGGAAGATGATGGCCAGGTTCGTATAGGCCATGACCACGAATACCTTGTGGGCCCCTCCGGGAGATGCGGGTGGCGTCGCTTCGTCCTCCGCCAGTGTTCCGACCCGCTTCACCTTCTCGAAGACCTCCGTGCCGTGGGGCGCGCCCTTCAGGGACTCGGTGAGATCACCCCCCGCCGCGTGCCTGCCGAAGTGGCGCCCCCCCTTCCACTTTTCGCTGTCCGTCACATCGTATATGACGTTCTCATGGACCACGTAGGCCGCCCTTCCCTCCGTGCCGTCGTAATCTCGAAGGGTCGACGATGTCACAGCCCCGTCGGATCGACCGGCCGGGGGAACCGCAACCTCCCGTTTCATTCCCCGGTGAACGACCGTTATCGCCGCAGCCGCGATCGAGACCATTACGAGGAAGAGTATGATCTTGGCGAACAGCATGAACCCGAAGGTGTTGTCGAAGAACTGTTCCCACCGGTCGATGCGGTACCACGTCAGGTAGACGCCCGTGAGCGTGAGGGTGACCATGCAGGACACGCCGAGGATCCTCTCGGACTTCGGGATACCCCCCTTCAGGCGGGTGGGGCGGATGAAGATATGGATGTAGAAGATGGCGCCGAAGAATATGATCGCCGCCATGAGGTGGATATAGCCGACGGCAAACCGGGTGACCCGGTGAACGGGGGACTGATGGTACGCGGATTTTTGCAGGATCTTCTCCGGGATCGGGTATTCGTACCCGTTCCGGATATAGGCGAACCCGACCGGTGTCAGGGGGCCGCCGAGGACATCCTGATGGCAATAGGCGCACCCCTTCCCCGTCTGGGCGGCATACTCCTCCTTCGCAAAGGAGGGGGGCGTCCCCCCCCACAGGACCGTGAGGAATACCGCCAGCGCGAGCGACAGTGGCAGACAGGTTGTCTTTCTCATCACTGAAGCCCCCTCGGCCGCCGGATCTCTTTACCGTAGTACTGTGGAATAAATCCTACCGGTTTCTGCGGTAATAATCAATGGCAACGCATCATTATTTTCCCCGGCGGGGGACGAATCACCCGCCGGGGCGCCGGGAGCACCGGTCCGTTCAGGACCCGGGAACCAGTGTCAGCGTTCCGGTGTACTGTCTTCTGATATTCTCTTCCCGAAAGGGAAAACGGTGGTATTCGCCCTTCAACCAGGCCGTGATCCCGTCCGCGTAATGGGGGCTCGCCGGATTGTCCGACTGGCCGGTGCTGTTGATCCCCGTGAGCGGTTCCTCGTCTCCGAAATCGACGATGAGACGCATGGCCGGTATCAGCCACACGTAAAAATCTTCTCCGATATGGTAGCCGGCAACGTTGAGCGTGGTGTGATCGCCCGGCGCCGGGTATGGCCCCCGGTTCAGATACCCGGACAGGAGTCTCATCCCCCAACGGGCGCCAAAGCCCATGGAGGGGGCCATTCTGGAGGCGTCCGTTTTCCACTCATACCGGTGCAGAGCCCCCCAGCGCCACTGATCGGGCGTCGTCCCGCAGCGCTTTTCAAGCAGGCCGACTGCGTCCAGCACGGTCCTGGCCAGGATGTAGTGACGCTTCTCCACCGCGCCGGTCGTGACATCGTCCCAGAAAGGGCTTTCGCGGCACCGGTCCGTCAGGTGGTCGTGGAGGGACGAGTAAGTCCTCAGGAAGATCTCGAGCAGCGATTTCCAGGCGACGGTATCGGTACCCCCGCACTCATCCGCGAACAGGTTCCTGGCGAGACGGGACAGGAAAGCACCGCAAAAGGCCGCCCCGGGGGAATCGGCGCGCATCTCCCCCTGGAAGGCCCGCAACACATCCAATCCCGCCATGGCCCTCTCCGTTTCCCCTTCACCCGTCCAGACGGACGCCATCCGCCGCATCGTGCCCTCGTCGAGAAGGACCCGTCTGATCACCGCTACGAAGGGCGAATGGGTGTCAAGCTGCATGGCCCTGGCGGTCTGCGCGGTGTATTCGCCCGCTCCCTCGATCATCTCCCTGATGCGCTGCGCCCGGCCGGGATAGTGCCAGGAGGAGGACAGGGTATGGGGGAAATCCGCGGGCACGGTTCGATTGTTGGCGGTGCCGAGGTATCCTTCTTCCGGGTTCTTGACGGAGGGGTGGAGAGACGGATCGAGAAACCCCTCCCAGTCGTATTCCCCCGTCCACCCCGGCGAGGGGCACAGGCCCCGTCCCTTCTTCCGCAGGGGGAAACAGCCCGTGACCTGCCAGGCGATATCGCTGATGTCGGCCATGACCAGGTTCAGCGGAATGACCGACCGCTGGAAGCGGGTATGGGCCAGGATCTCGTCGACCGACCGCGCCTTCATGGTCTTGAAAAACCGCTCCATCGTGCGATCCGCCTCGAAGGCCGCCCAGCTGACCGCGATCCCCAGGGATTGGTCCGTCGGCATGGGCATCAGCTTGTGCCGGGGCGGATGCGTCAGGACGGTATTCATGAGGGGGCCGTGCCTCGTCTCGTGGACCGTGATGGTGACATCCTGCCTCCCCTTTACCTTGATTACCTCCCGGCGGGGGGTTGTTCTGATCCATGACCCCTTGTAGAGGTAATAGAGTTCGTCTCCCTCCCGCTTCAGCTTTTCCAGAAAGATATCCTGGTTATCGGCCATGACCATGGTCATCCCCACCGCGATGTGGCCGTTATAACCGGCAACGATCCCCGGCACGCCGGCCAGCGAGACGCCGGCGGCTTCATACCCCGGACACCGCACCTTCATCAGGTGCCAGTACGAGGGAAGCGTCAGGGGGAGGTGGGTGTCGTTGGCAAAGACAGGCCTGCCGGATTTCGTGCGTTTCCCCGATACCGCCCAGTTGTTGGATGCGGCGGCGGCCGGGAGGATGAGCCGGTTGGCCTCGCGAACCACGGCGAAAAGTTCCTCCAGATCGCGCGCGGCGGGAGCCAGGTCGACGCCCTCCAGTTTCTTCATCTCTTCGAAGGGGAGGGGTTCGTCGGGGTAGACGGGGATCAGCCAGGCCATCCGTTCCGGGCCGACCTTCTGAGCCAGATTGAGGATGCCGATCTCCTCGTGAAGATTCTGGGCCAGACCGAGGGTAAAAACGACGAACACCGACATGGAATCCCGGGGCTTCCACGGCTCAGGGGTGTGGCCGAGGAGCGTCAGCGACGCGGGGAGAGGGCCGTCGGCCAGATAGGCATTGATGCCATCGCTGTAGCGTTGGAGCAGGCGGCGCATCTCGGGGGAGGCGGAGGCGTACAGCATCTCAGCCGCCCCTGCGACGTTCAGGGCCCGCAGGTAGCTGTCCATGGCGACTCCGGCCTCGCCGATCATCTCCGATACCCGGCCCTGGCCCACCAGCCGCAACCCTTCCATCTGGGTAAACCGGTCGCAGGCGTTGACATAGCCCATGGCAACGGCCAGGTCGTCCAGCCCGGCCGCCTCGATACAGGGAACCCCCAGGGTGTCTCTTCTCACGGTCACCTTGTGGGCAATGCCGGGGAGCGTCCGCACCCCCTCGGCCGGCGGAAGCGACCTGCCGAATATGCCGTTGAGAACGGGCGTGCACCCGCCCAGGAAAAGGCACAGGGCGAGCATGCCCATGACGGCGATGCAACGTGCCACGCGGTGATCGAACAGGCGCCGGTCCATCCTCTTCTCCGTGACGTCTATGGATTGATTTGATTGTTCAATCTAGTACCGGAGGGGTGGTTCCGTCAAGAGACAGTTGCACAAAAATACCGGCGCAATTGAAGGGGGGTCGCATATCTGCGGGGGAGGCATGATCACCCGCAGCAGGGCACCATTGATTTCAAGGAGTTGTTTGCCCTTGACCGGAGGGGTTATCTTGTATATGGAATTCTTGCAAGGATTACGCTTCGGAGGGGCGGATGGGCATCGAAGAGGTCGAGCGCACAGGGATCAAGGGGTTCATCGCGCGCGAGGAGGCCCTGCGGCTGTACGAACTGGCGCGCGAGGCGAGCCGGATCGGCCCCTGTCTGGAGATCGGAAGTTACTGCGGGAAGACCGCCGCCTACATCGGGACGGGCTGCCGGGAGACGGGTGGCACCCTCTTCTCGATTGACCACCACCGGGGCTCGGAGGAACAGCAGCCGGGGGAGGAATACTTCGATCCGGACCTGGTGGACCCTGAGACCGGTCTGATCGACACCTTCCGGTTCTTCAGAAAGACCATCCGTGACCTCGGGCTGGAGGAGACGGTGATCCCCATCGTCGCCAGGTCGGAGGTCGTCGCCAGGGGATGGAAGACCCCTCTCGGGATGGTCTTCATCGACGGCGGGCACACCTTCGAGGCGGCGATGACCGACTACGCCTGCTGGGCGCCTCACATCCTTCCGGGGGGATTCCTCGCCATCCACGACATCTTCCCCGACCCGTCGCAGGGGGGGCAGGCCCCCTGTCATATCTACAACCGCGCCCTCGACTCCGGCCTCTTCACCGAGCTGCCGATGGTGCAGACCCTGGGGATCCTGAGAAAAAAACCCGGCAGGAAAGACAGCCGCGCATAACGAACAGCGACATCGCCTCCATCACAGTGCCGATGGACATCTCGCCTTTGCCTCACATTCGGTCATTTCTCATTCCTGACAAGCTTGACATTCAACCCCCCTGTATACATTTTAAGTAATACTTATTATTCAAGGAGGTAGTAGCCATGAAAACAAGACTTTCCCTGGTATGTGCAATGATTTTCGCCCTGGCTGTCTTTGTCGGCTCATCCCCGGCAGTCGCGGGTACATCCTATACCGACCTGCCACCCGCCGAGGCCAAGGCGCTCATAGACAAGACGCCGGACATCATCATTATCGACGTCTCCCCCGCATACGCGAAGGGACACCTCCCCGGGGCGGTCAACTACCCGCTCGGTGACGGATCCCTCGACAGGGCCGTCCCGACCCTGGACAAGGACCGGGCGTACCTCGTCTACTGTCACGTCGACAGCGTGGCGATCCGGGGCGCTCAGAAACTGGTGGATGCGGGATTCACGAAGGTGTACCGGCTTGCGGGGAACTACAGCGGATGGGTTGCCGCGGGGTATCCCGTAGAGAAGTAGCGTCTCACGGGGAGATCACCTAACACGGGCACGCGGCGGTCCGCCGCGTGCCCGTTTATCCGTCGACCCGGTTGTTGTGCGTCCAGTGCCATTCGAGAGTATCTCCCGAGCTCCGCGGCTTGAGATACCCGGCGCCGACAAAATCCTCGATGGTACCGCATACCAGCGCAGGATCGAATCCGGTCACCTCCCCGATCTTCCGGCACAGGGCGCCGACGGAACCGTCGCCCGGGACACGGCCGCAGGTTTCGATCAGATCCTCGGAGAGGAGCCGGTAGGTGAGCTGCATCCTGAAGTGTCCCCCGACCCGCAGGGTGTCTTCCGGCAGTCCCCGTCCCTCCCGGCAGTCGAGCACCTGTTTCTCCCACTTTTCCGCTATCTCGCGGTCAAGCGCTCCGACGAACGCCTCCATCTCTTCGGGGGCGAGCCGCGAGGTCCTGACGATGGCGCTGTTCGCGTCGTATCGTGCCCAGTCGTCGGTCAGGATCTCGAGATCGTACTCCGCGATCTTCTCGCGCACGTCGGTGCCGGGGAAGGGAGCAAGAAAGTGATACCCGTAGGCGATCCCCAGACTCTTCGCAAATTCCCGCGTGTCAGCCAGGGACTCCGGCGATTCTCCGGGGAGACCGACTATAAAGGAGGCATGTGCGAAGATCCCGGCTTCCTTGCACAGCGTGACCGCATTTCGCGCCTGATCAAGGGTGATCCCCTTCCTGACACGCCTGAGCATCTCCGGGTTGCCGGATTCGATACCGAAGCTGATCGCGTCGCACCCGGCATCGCGCATCACGGCGAGGGTCTCCCGGTCGACCGTATTGACCCGTGCGAAGGCGCTCCACTTGAATGAGAGCCCCCGCTTCACGATCTGCTCGCACACCTCGCGGACCCGTCTCTTGTTCGAGGTGAACAGGTCGTCCGCCACGTTGATCCGGGTGATGCCGTACGACAGGATCTCTTCGATCTCGTCCATGACGGATTCCACCCTCCGGTAGCGGACCTTTTTCCCCACCATGCGTCTCCCCTGGCAGAAGATGCACGCGTTGGGACACCCCCGGCTCGTGATGATGCTGACGGGGAAGCCAAGCGCACGGTAGCGAGACAGGGGGAGGAGGTGCCGTGCCGGCAGAGGGAGGGTATCGAGATCATCGATCAATTCCCTGGGCCCGGTGACGACGATTTCCCCGTTCTGTCTGAAGGCGAGTCCCCGTATATCAGGCCACCCGGATCGGTCGGCAATGCGGGGGACCAGTTCCATGATGGTCCGTTCCCCCTCGCCCAGGATCAGGAGGTCGATCTCGGGGTACGCATCGAGGGTACGGGAGGCATCGAAGGTGACATGGGGACCCCCCATGACGGTGAGGATGGAAGGGCGGTGCCTCTTGGCGGTCCGCACGATGTCCGCGGCGACGGGGAAGTTCATGGTGACCGATGTCGCCCCCACGACGTCCGGCTCGAAGGCGTCCAGCTCAGCCTCGAGCTTCTCCGGGGTATACCGCGACACGATATAGTCGATGATCCTGACCCGGCACCCCGCCGCCTCGAAAGCGGCCGCCACGTAGGAGACCCCCAGGGGAGGCGCCGGGGCCTCCGCGAGGGGGTACGGCGGAGCGATGATGGCTACGTTCATGGAAACCCTTTCCGGTCCTACAGGTATCGATCCTTTCTTCTTTCCGTCCTCCTCAGGAACCCTGCCCCGCCGACACGGGGCCGGTTCTGTGCCTCTTCAGGAGCGACTCGATCAGCTCGTCCTTCTCCTGCCACAACCGGGCCACCCACTCCTGGAACAGCCGCCTGAGGTGGGGATCACCCTGGTAATCCCCCTCGATGAATTCCCGGGGTATCGCCCGTTTTTTCACCCGCGCGATGATCCGGGAGACGCGTCCGCAGAGAAAATCCCAGAAGGTGGCGGGCCCGTCGGGGTAGACGATCGTCACATCGAGCATCGTCGTGATCTTCCCCGCCATCGCGCCGATGGCGAAGGCGAATCCGCCCGCCCGCGGACGGAGGAGGCGACGGTAGGGGGAGCGCTGTTTCCTGTGCTTTTCGGGGGTAAACCGCGTCCCCTCGATGAAGTTGAGGATGGAGACGGGCGTCTGTTGATACCGTTCACATACCCGCCTGGTCGTCTCCAGGTCGGTTCCGTAGAGCTCGGGGTGCTGCGCAAGAAACTCCTTCGAGTAGCGCTTCATGAAGGGATAGTCCAGGGCCCACCAGGCGGTGCCGAGGATGGGTATCCAGAAGAGCTCCTGCTTGAGGAAGAATTTCGGGAAGGGGATGCGGCCGGTGAATATCTTGAGGAGGACGATGATATCCGTCCAGGACTGGTGGTTGCTGTTGACGAAATACCATTCGTCCAGGGACAGGCCGTCGGTCCCCTCCACATCCCATTCGATCCTCTGGGTCAGCTTCAGGACGAGCAGGACTCCCTTGATCCACCAGTGGATCGTCCCCATCAGCATCCGCGCGCACAGGCGCTGCCAGGCGGGAAGGCGTATCACAAACT